>JALOAQ010000102.1 GCA_023228725.1 Bacteroidales bacterium
TTTGTTCTTATTCAACAGTTTAGACAATATTTATAAAATTTAAAGACGTTTTAAAGGCGATATTTTATTCTTTTCGGAGCTTAATACAGTTTTATTAAGAGGAAACTAATTTAGAAATTACAAATTAGTGTAAGCTCATTTTAAAATATTTATAATAAACTTCGTCAATTTAAAATAAAAGTATAATTTTGCATTTTGATTTAATATAACCGTCATAAAAGCGGTTTTGAAATATAAGGAAATGACACAAAATGAATTTATAAAATATCTTGAAGAAGAAGAAATTTCAATTTTTGAAATTCAAAGTCTGAAAAATGTTCTTGATTTAGCTAATCTGAGATTTAGAAATTAAAAAAGAAATGGTTTTTGTTTTCCTTGCTCAACACGAAGAATTTATTTTGTAAATATTTTAAATAAAATTAATATATTTAGCTTGTATTTGTTCTTATTCAACAGTTTAGACAATATTTATAAAATTTAAAGACGTTTTAAAGGCGATATTTTATTCTTTTCGGAGCTTAATACAGTTTTATTAAGAGGAAACTAATTTAGAAATTACAAATTAATATAAAACTCATTTTTAAAAATTAATTTAATAATTATAAATTACAAAGTTTTAAAATGTAAATTAGTTATTACAAAAAAATCTCTTCTTAAAATAAATGAGGTTTACAATTTTATAAAAACAGAAAAACCTAAAATGCAAACTAGTTTAGATGAAAAAATATTCGCTGTCTGAAATAAATGAGATTTATAATTTAACAAAATTAGAAATGGATAAAATTATAAAATATTTTAGCAAGGAAACAGACAGAGGTAAAATTTATATTATTATCATAAAACGAATTTTAAGCGGGTAGGAGAGCGTTTCTTTTTAAAGCAAGATAAATGTATATCAGTATAGAATTAAGTCTAAATTACAAAAGTCATTATTTTGTAAAAACAAACAAAGAATTACATTTGTAAAGTCAAATATTTGTAATTTTAGGTATTTACATTTGTAAATCGCAGAAAAATTAACAAAATTGAGCTTTTTAATTACAAATCTAAACAAAATTTAACTTACACAAGTAAACTATTTCATACATTTGACCATTATTATTTTCCATTAGTTAATATACTTATTTTCAGTTAATTACAAGTTTTATTTCACTTAAATATTCAAGTAATACCAACAATAATGTAAATAATTAAGGAATATTCCATATATTTGATGTAAAACCTATGAATATTGACTTATGAATCAGTATTTTAGACAATTTTACATAAAATAAAGCTTAAAGTTCAGTATTTTATCTTCTTTTTTGAATAAAGTTTTGTAATAAGGGAATCTACTGCTCTTTAAGTGCAGTAATATTAGTTTATTGAATATAATATTTCATTATAGATTAAAATATATAATTCAATTATTATGCCAAAAATTACTTTAAGTTAATTTACATTTGTAAAGTGTATTTTGTTAATAAATAATTACAAAAGTAAACTTATTTATTCTTACATTTGTAAATCTTTAAAAAACACAAAAATGAAGGAAAGAATTTCAAAAATATTAAAAGAAGAGGGCATGACAGCCGCCAAGCTTGCAGATGAGATTGGCGTACAAGCTTCCGGAATTTCTCATATTTTATCTGGTCGAAATAATCCCTCAATAGATTTTGTTACAAAATTATTAGAAAGATTTAGAGGAATAAATCCCGAGTGGTTATTATTAGGCAAGGGCGAAATGTATAAAACTAATCAAAATATTTCTGGGCAATCTAGTTTTCCTTCATCTGCCTCTTCTGAAAATGATTTATTTACTCAGGTTAAAGACGACAATAGTAAATATTCTAATAATGAACTTCAACAATCCCAAGAAGATTTAAACAAAACCATTGATATTACTCAAGAACCTCCTAAACTTGATGAAAACATTAAAAATATGGAAATTGACAATAATAATGTAAAGTTGGGCAAAAAAGAGCTTAAAAAAATTGAAAAAGTTATAGTTTTATTTGATGACGGCACT
This sequence comes from Bacteroidales bacterium, assembly GCA_023228725.1. Taxonomy (GTDB): domain Bacteria; phylum Bacteroidota; class Bacteroidia; order Bacteroidales; family ML635J-15; genus Bact-19. The sequence goes on from JALOAQ010000102.1 coordinate 2,009, forward strand.
TTTGAGTATTATAATCAATCATAATTGTGTTTTAAATAAGTAAAAAAATTTATATTTTTGCTAAGATTTAAAATTATTTATTTTTATGTATAGATTAACTGCTTTAAGTTTTTTTATAATAAGTTTATTACCGATTATCTCTTTTAATCCTTATAAGGTTACACCTCCTGGTACCACAAGATTTAATGATAGTTTATTTGTTGATATAGCTGAAATAAGTAATTTAGATTGGAAAGAATATTCATATTGGCTAAAAAATATGTATGGTGACAATTCTAAGGAATATAAATCATGTTTTCCTGATTCAACTGTCTGGCTAACGTCCATTTATGAACAAGTTGCCAAATCCTATTTTAAACATCCTGCTTATCTTGAATTTCCAATTGTTGGGATTACTTATGAACAAGCTGTTGCGTATTGTGAGTGGCGAAGTATTCAGGTTAATTATATGTTATATTTAAAGCAAAACAAGTTAGATTATCGCCCCAGAGCTGATACTGTCGGCATAGTACAGATTTATAAATATCGTTTGCCTACTAAGGAAGAGTGGGAAGCTATTGCAGCTTTGGGTTTTTCTCCTAAAACAAAGAAAAAAATTGCAAGTAAGCGTAATTATAATCCAAATGTTTATAATTTAATTTACCCAAAGCATGAAGGTATGTATGCAAGCAATGCCGTGAATCTTCATGCAACTGCTGAGGTTAAATCTTTATGGGAAAATGCTATAGGTTGTTATCATATTTTTGGAAATGTAGCAGAAATGACAAATAAAAAAGGAATTGCTAAGGGCGGAGCTTGGTTGCATAATGTTAATGATGTATTTGTTGATAAAGATTTTTATTATAAAGGAGCTCAAAATTGGGTAGGAATTAGATGTATTTGTGAAAAAGTTTTAAAATCGGAAAAGGAAATCATCCAAGATTCACTTAAACTTGTAAAAATAGAAGAAAAACATATAAAAGACTCAATAAAAAATGAGAAAAAACTCCAAAGACAAAGAAAGAATAAAGCTGAAGAAGATGATGATGACTACGATGATATTTATTAAAAAAGCCTGAATTAACAGGCTTTTTTGATTAGAAATTAGGTTTAAGTTTATAATCTCTATAAAATTCTTTAATGATTTTTACAGCTTCTTCAGGAGTATCCACTATGTGATACAATTCTAAATCTTTTTCTGAAATATTATGTTCTTTTTCTAACATAACTTCTTTTATCCATTCAAAAAGTTTTGACCAATATGCTTTATCTAATAATACTATTGGGAATTTTGCTATTTTTTTTGTTTGAATTAAAGTAATTGCTTCAAAAAGCTCATCAAAAGTTCCAAAACCGCCCGGAAAAACTATAAAACCTTGTGAATATTTCATAAACATAACTTTTCTTACAAAGAAATAATCGAAAGTTACAAGTTTATCTTCGTCAATATATTTATTAGCGTCTTGTTCAAATTCTAATTTTATATTACAACCTGCTGATGTGCCATGTCCTGCACTTGCTCCTTTGTTCCCTGCTTCCATAATTCCTGGACCACCACCTGTAATTACACCAAAACCTTCTTGGGTTAATAAATATGCAGTTTCGGTCGCCATTTTATAATAATGGTTTTCCGGCTTTGTGCGGGCAGAACCAAAAATCGAAACGCAAGGTCCAATTTGCGCAAAATGGTCGTAACCATTTACAAATTCTCCCATAATTTTAAATATACTCCATGAGTCATTAGACTTTGTCTCTGACCAAGTTCTTTGCTCTAAAGAATCTCTTAATCTTTTTTCTTCTTCTGTCATAATTATAATGTTAAATTTTTATCAAATATAATGTTTTTTATAAAATATAGCAATAATCTATAATATTAGTTTTAAAATTTCGGTTTTAAAGTTTTCCGCAGATTGAAATCGATTGGATAATGATTTAATAATTGCTAACTTTATTTCTTCCTCGCTTTGTTCTTTATTTATCAATGAAAAACTCGGTTTAACGCAGGCTTTAGCAATAATTTTAAATAAATCTTCATCAAATCTATAATGTTTTTGGAGTTTTACACTAGTTTGAATTTTTTTTACAAACATTGGATTAGAAGTATTTAAGGCTGTTTCTTTTGCAATTGCTTCGTATAAAATTAATCCTGTGCTAAAAATATCAGAATGTTCGCCAACAAGCTCTTCAAAACCTAAAATTTGTTCTGGACTAGCATACATTAAACTAAAACTTTTTCCTCCATAGTTTGGAATTGCTTGTTTAAAACTAGGTTTTACTAATTCTATATCAATAAGTTTAACTTCAGGATCTTTTAAGTCAATTTCTAAATCTTCAGAAGTGCAAACCATTATATTTGAAGGCTTAACATCGCATAAACATAGGTTTTGAGAATGGAAATATGATAAAATATCTAAAAATTTTGCGATAATTCTATAGAAAAAATAATTATATCTATAATCAAAATATTCTCTACTTTTAATTAAATCTTTTAAACTCAAGCCATAAATATATTCTTGAATTATAAAAACTTGTCCATCTTCAATAATAAAATCAACAATTTTCGCAATTCCTTTATGTTCTAATCTAATATTTGTTTCAATAAAAAACTTTAACCTTGCAGATTGATTAGGAGTTAATAAAGGTAAAAACTGTTTGCAAACAAACTTTTCTTTAGAGTCAGTTTTGGCTGTTAAATAAACTATTGAATAATTAGATTTAGAAATTATACTTGATTTTTCTTCAGGAAAAAACAAATAAGAGCCTTCATTTCCTTTTAGAATTTTAGCTTGCATTATTTCTATTTTTTTCTATATTCATCTTTAGCACGACTTCCCCAAGTTTCGTCAGATTCCATTAAATCTTGATTATAAAGGGTGGTATTTCTTTTATTTAATAATCTTTCCCAATTAGGTGTTTTTATTTCGCCTGTAAGGTCGGAGTGGAGCAACTCATATTCTTTGCCTGCTATATGCGGATTATAAAAAATGAATTTTTTATTGTTCTCATTTTTTATTCTATAATATTGCCAAATTTCGTAAGGATATGCACTTGGCTCGTGTTTAGAGATATAAATATCATCCGGAGCTCCATATTGCAGATAAACTCTACCTCTGTCGCTTGAATATCCGCGATTTATGGGCGTTTTATATACTCTGTCAACATAATCCACTTGCTCTTTATATTGTCGCCATAATTCCCCTGGTTGAACATTGTTGCGTTTTAACCAAAACTCCATAAAATAGTTTTGCATTTCGTCTAAACTTAAAGCTTTTAATTTATTGTCGATAAAATATTGTTCATCTAAATCAGCCATTGGTCGCAAACAAGAAATATATTGAAACAATGAATCTTTTATCATCATACTTCCTTGAAAACTTGAGGAAATATCGTAAGTTTTTAAAATTTTATTAATACTTTCTTGATCTTTTGCTATAGAATTACTACGTTGGAAAAAGAATTTTTTTGTTTGCATTAATTCATTTTCTCTATTACGAACTTCTAAAACTAACAAATAATTTCCTGATGTTAAATTTTCGATATTAAACTCCCCAAGAAAAGGTATGATTGTAGCTGAACTAAGTTTTTTAAATCTGCTAAATTGATCTAAAACCACAGACTTTTCATATGTTTGAATAAAATATTTTAAAATAAAATCAGAATTTAATACTTTGTCTGAATTATAAATTTCTGTATAAAAACTAAGTTTATTCAAATTTTGAGGATAAAAGCTTGAAACATACGGGACTAAGTCTAAACCATTTTTTGTTAGCGGATTTACACTTTTTGTTTCTGAAATACTTTCTATTAATTCAATCCCACTAATTTGAATTTCGTTTGAGTTGAAATTTAGCTCAAATTCGTCAATTATAATTAAAGCTTCTTCATCGGAGTTTAAATCTTTTATACTAATTTCAACTTGGTATTTTCCATTTTCTAAACTAATTCTTTGTAAATCTATAAAGTTTGGTTTTATCTGGCTTGTATCATCAATTTCAGGGCTTTGCAAATTATATTTATTAAAAGTTATTATTTTATCTTGGTTTTTAAAAATCATTGTTATTTCAATTTCGGCTTGAAATTTATTATTAGATTTTTTTACAAAAACCGCTGATTTTCCTAAAATACTCATATAAGTTTCAATATAAGGTCCTTGCGGTGAATTAAATTCAGCAAACATAAAATAAACATCTAATCTTGCAAACATATTGAGTGTCAGCAATATAAAAAGGCATGTATATAATATTTTTTTCATATTTCTTTTTTTTGCAAGATACAAAATTTTAGAACACAGTATTAGCTTTTGTCATGATTTTTGCTTTTAAGGCAAAAATCCCGCCAAAACCTAAGTCCAAATCAATTAATAAAACAGAGTATTTTATAACTTAAAATTTCTTGAAATAATTTCTAAAACTTCCTCAAAAACAAATGGATTTGTGCCAATAATTTCTTTTCCAAAAATATAATTATCAGTATTTGAAAAATCGCTTAGTTTTCCTCCGGCTTCACTTAAAATAATACTTCCAGCAGCAACATCATAAGACTGTAAATTATACTCAAAAAAAGCATCATATCTACCACAAGCCACATAAGCTAAGTCGCTTGCTGCAGAGCCTGGCCTTCTAACACCTTGACTATTTTTTATAAATTCTTCTAAAGTATTTAAATATTTGCCTAAATTTTTAAAATCATTATATGGAAAACCAGTTCCAACAAGAGAATCTGATAAGTTTTTTGTTTTAGAAACCTCAATTTTTTTACCATTTAAAAAAGCACCATTATTTTTAGTAGCTGAAAAACATTCGTCCAAACCTATTTCATAAACCACACCTAAAATTATTTCATTATTTTTCATCAAAGCAATGCTAACAGCGCAGGGGTAAAGTCCATGAATAAAATTCATAGTACCATCAAGCGGGTCGATTATCCAAATATATTCTCTGTTTTGTGTCTTAATAGTATTTTCTTCAGCTATAAAACCTGAATTTGGTAATAATTCCTTTAGTTTATTTACAATAAAAATTTCAGATTTTTTATCTATTTCTGTTACAAAATCATTTAAACCTTTCTTTTGAATATCAATATTTTTATTAGAATTAATACTTTTTCTAATAATCTCACCTGCTTGTTTTGCAATCTCTTCAACTGATATTTTTAAATCTTTTATCATAATATTTTTATTTGCATACTTTCATCATCAAAAAAACCTAAAATTTCTATATTAACTATTTGATTTACAAGTTTTTTATCATAATTTGTAACAACTTTTATATAATTATTTGTAAAACCAAACATTTTGTTTCCTTTTTTTGAAGATTCAAATAAAACTTGTAAATGTTTGCCAATTTGCGATTCTAAAAACTGTTTATGTTTAAGCTTACAAACTTTATCAATAATTTTAGCTCTTTTATGTTTTTCTTCTGGGCTTATTTTAGGTTCAAAATTTACAGCTGGAGTATTTTCTCTTTCAGAATACTGAAAATAATGAATATATGAAACATCTAAAGACTTTATAAACTCAATACTTTCTTTAAAATTTTCTTCAGTTTCACCATTTAGGCCAACAATTAAATCTATTCCTATAAAAGCATCTGGCATTAAAAGTTTTATTTTTTCAATTTTTGATTTGAATAATTTTGTATCGTACTTACGTTTTATTTTTTTTAGTACTTCATCACTACCGGCTTGTAATGGGATATGAAAATGCGGCATTATTTTTGGTTCTGTGGCTATAAAATTTATAATTTCATCTGTTAATAGGTTGGGTTCAATGCTTCCAATTCTGTATCTTTGGATATTTTCAACTTTTACTAATTCTTTTAACAAATCAAAAAATGTTTCGTCTGTAGATTTTCCAAAATCGCAAATATTTACTCCAGAAATAATAATTTCTTTAATTCCTTCTTCTGCAACAAGTTCGGCTTGTTTTACAATGTTTTTAATTTCAGAATTTCTACTTCTTCCTCTTGCATAAGGAATTGTACAATAAGCACAAAAATAATCGCAACCGTCTTGAACTTTTAAAAATGCTCTGGTTCTATCACCCTTTGAAATAGCTGGGAAAAAGCTTTTCATATCTTTATGATTTGTGCTTTTTAGTTCTGCAATTTTTTGTTTAGAAGAGTTTTCTATTATTCTTTCAATGTCTTCTTTATTATTTGCTCCAAAAATATAATCTACACCATAAATATTTTTAATTTCTTCAGGTTTTAGTTGAGCATAACAACCTGTAACAATTATTATTGCATCTGGATTTTTCTTTATTGCCCGCGAAATTGCATTTCTGCTTTTTTTATTAGCATTAGAAGTAACAGAACAAGTATTTATAAGATAATAATCGGCTATTTCGTTAAATTTTACAGATTTAATATCTTTTTCTGTAAAAAATCTTGAAATAGTTGATGTTTCCGCAAAATTTAATTTACAACCAAGAGTATAAAATGCAACTTTTTTATTTGATAAATTCATTTAAATAATTTTGACAAAATTATGAAAATATCCTGAGATAAAAAAAGCCACTTTTAAGCAATTAGCATATTTTAATGCAATATTTGTTTAATCAATTTTAAAATGTTTAGAAGTTTAGTTAATTTTAAAGTTTTCTTGAATACTGGAAATATCGGGTATATAAAACAAAATTTGCATAGCATATTTACAAAAAATTGATTAAATTTGCAATATGAAACTTGAAAAAATATACAACGAGAATTGTTTGATTACAATGAAAAATATGCCTGACAATTTCATTGACTTTGTAATTACCTCCCCGCCTTATGACGATATAAGGAATTATAATGGTTATCAATTTGAGTTTGAAAAAATTGCAAAAGAATTATTTAGAGTATTAAAAGAGGGAGGAGTTATAATTTGGGTAGTGGCTGATGCAACAATTGACGGAAGTGAAACAGGAACTTCGTTTAAGCAGGCATTGTTTTTTAAAGAAATTGGTTTTAGGCTACATGATACTATGCTATATTATAAAAATAATCCAATGCCTCAAACTGGAAATAGATATCATCAACATTTTGAATATATGTTTGCTTTTTCAAAAGGAAGTCCTAAAACATTTAATCCAATAACAGAGCCTACAAAATATCAAGGACTTGCCAACATGAAAAACAGAGGACAAAATGGTTCTCTTGATTATGAAAAAGAAGAAAGAACAAAAGAAAAGAAAGTTGGAAACGTGTTTTTTTATTCTATTGGCGGTGGAATTTCAACCAAAGATAAGATTGCATATAAGCATCCTGCTATTTTTCCAGAAAAACTTGTTGCCGACCAAATTAATACATGGACTAAGGAAAACGACTTAATTTATGACCCTTTTATGGGAAGTGGTACTACTGCTAAAATTGCATATTTATTAAAACGAAAATGGATTGGCTCTGAAATATCAAAAGAATACGTTGAAATTTCAGAAGAAAGATTAAAAGAACATACAATGAATAATTTATTTACAGAAATATAATATGGATTTAATCGAAAAAGGTTCTCAGACTGCAAAAAATGGTTTTAGAAATGAAGATGATATTGTAGAAAAGTTTAATAATTGGAAAAAAGACAAAGATGCTCAAGCTTGGCTAATTTCAATGAAATACAAACTTTCTGAAATTGATTATGTTGAAGCTGTAAAAATATCTGGTTGTAAAACTGATATTCAAGTACAAATAAGCATTAAATTCAAAAAAACACTTGTTTTATAAAGATTTTTATTATTTTTGTAGATAATAACACTCAAAATACTGTCGCTTTGTTTTATGGATATAGTTGTGAATGTGAAAATTTGTGGCAAAGTGGAATGAGTTACAAACTATTTTAAAAAAAGTAAAAATAATAAATCTAACATAGCATGAAAGAAATTGAAAACCAATTAAAAGAGACTAT
>JALOAQ010000103.1 GCA_023228725.1 Bacteroidales bacterium
ACACAGGCAACGAGCCTTTATATATTACTAATGTTAGGGCTACGTGTGGTTGTACTGCTACAGATTATTCTAAAGAACCATTAAAACCTGGTGAAAAAGGTTTTGTTTCTGCTTCTTATAATCCTGCAGGACGACCAGGTAAATTTAATAAATCTGTTACTGTAACTACAAACGAGTTTCAACCCACCTCTATAATTAGGATTACTGGTGAAGTGATTCCAAAAAACAGCAATTAACTTAGTTTATTTATATTTAAATAATAAAATAATGAAAAAAATATTTTTAATTATTTGTCTAACCGGTCTTTACTTATTTAGCTTTTCACAATCACAGCAGCCCATGATTTCTTGGGAAAAAACAGTTCATGATTTTGGAAACTTTAAAGAAGAAGCCGGCAATCAAACTTATGATTTTATTTTTACAAATACCGGCAGTATGCCACTATACATTACAAACGTTAGAGCTTCGTGTGGCTGTACAGCTACAGACTATACAAAAGAACCCGTAGCTCCTGGAACAACAGGCTTTGTAAGAGTTACATATAATCCAAAAAACAGACCTGGTAAATTTAATAAATCTGTAACTGTAAGTTCAAATACTGAAAATGCTACAACTTTATTGCGTATTACCGGAGATGTTACGCCAAGAGAAAAAGGAATAGAAGATTTTTACCCTCGTGTATTTGATGATTTAAGGTTGAGAACTTCGCATTTAGCAATGGCACAAGTTTATAATAAATCTAGTAAAACCGATACCATAGGAATTGTAAATATGAGTTCTGAGACTATGGAAATTAGTTTTGATAATGTGCCGCCTCATATAAATATTTCGGTAGAACCAAAAAAATTAGCCGCTAAAAAATCTAACGAAAAACATGGTGGCAAAGGGCTGATTACTGTTACTTATGACGCAAGTAAGAAAAATGATTGGGGATTTTCTATGGACCGAGTTTCACTTGTAATTAATGGTCAAAAAAATGCACAAAACAGATTATCTATTAGTGCAACAGTAGAAGAAGATTTTTCACATTTAACAGAAGACGAGCGTGCTAATTCTCCAAAAATAGAGTTTAACAATCTTAATTTTGAGTTTGGCACTATAAAATCAGGAGAAAAAACAAGTCATAATTTTGTGTTTACCAATTCAGGAAAAAGCGACTTGATTATTAGAAAAATAAAAGCTTCTTGTGGTTGTACTGCTACAAATCCTGAAAAAATGATTATTAAACCTGGCGAAACAAGTCATATTACTTCAACTTTTAATTCAGTTGGCAAAAAAGGTCAGCAAAATAAAACTATTACTGTAATTACAAATGATCCAAGCAATCCTACCACTGTTTTAAGAGTGATTGGAAATGTTGAAGAAGTTAATAACTAAAAATATATAAAATCTTTTTAAAATAGTCGGTTTGTCCGGCTATTTTTTTTTGTATATTGCAAAAAATTATTGCTATGAAATGTCATTCTTTAAAAAATAAATATTTTTTTACTAGTATTTTACTTATAATCTTAGTTTTTAACTTAGGATTTAATTCTTTTTCTCAAAACACAACTAATAAAGCCTATCACGATAATATTTTAATTGTAAAACTAAAACCGCAGGAAAATAAAGCTTTTAACAATAATGAATTAGAAAAACTTATACAAGTTTATTTTGAAAATAAATCTTATTTTAAAATTGAAAAAGAATTTCCAAATTCTTCAAAAACAAGTAAAAATATTGGAAAAAATGGTAAAAACACAGTAGATATTAGTAATATTTACAGAATTACATATTTAGATAATGATATTGACCCACTTATTTTGGCAAAAAAAATGTCCAAGTCTAATAATTTTGAATATGTTGAACCTTTATATAAAATTGATTTATTAGATATTCCTGATGACCCATTAAATGAAGCTGAGCAATATTGGTTAGAAAAAGTAAAAGCATATCAGGCTTGGGATATTCATCAAGGAGATACGAATATAGTTATTGGAATTTCTGACACAGGAATTGAAGTTTCACACCCGGATTTAATAAATCAAATAAAATATAATTATGCAGATCCATTAGATGGAGAAGACAATGATTTGGACGGTTATATTGATAATTTTAGAGGTTGGAATTTTGCAGAAAACAATAATATAGTTAGTGCAGATGTAAATCAACATGGAACTTATGTTGCAGGCATAGCAGGTGCGTCAACAAATAATGGAATTGGTGTTTCGGGTGCAGGTTATAAATGCAAAATTTTACCTTTAAAAATAATGAACTCAGAAGGTATAATAGAAAATGCCTACCAATCTATTGTATATGCGGCAGAACACAACCTTAATGTGGTTAATTGTAGTTGGGGCTCTCCATATTATCAAAAAATGGGTCAAGATGTTGTGAATTATGCAACAAATAATTTCGACTTATTAATAGTTTCAGCTTCAGGTAATACAAATTCTGATTTAAAATATTATCCTGCTTCATATGAGAATGTTTTATCAGTTGCCGGAACTCAAGAAGATGATGAAAAATGGTCTCCTGAAAATTCTATTGCCCAACAAGGTAGCACCTACTCCTACTCTGTTGATTTATGTGCTCCAGCTACTAACTTTAAATCTACAGGCGCAATTGATTCTTATGCTAGAATGTATGGTGGTACTTCTTTTGCTGCTCCTATTGTAGCCGGTTTTGCAGGAATATTAAGGTCTTATTATCCAAACTTTAATGCAAATCAAATTAAGGCTTTGATAAAAGCAGGTTGCGATAATATTGATACAATTGAATATAATATTCCTTTTGCCGGAAAATTAGGAAAAGGAAGACTAAATATGTATAAGTCTTTAAGTATGGAAATTCCACCTGCTCTTGTTTTGGAAAATATTAATATTTTTGAAAATGATAATGCTGTTAGTATAGGTGGAAGTTTTATTAATTATTTGAAAAATGCAGAAAATTTAACAATTAGTGTAGAAATTATTAATGGATACGCAAATATTATTAATCCAATAATTTTTGAAGGAAATTTAGAACAAATGCAAACTTATAGCTCTAATTCATTAATTTTAATAGAACTTGATGAGAATATTCCTTATGATTTTAATTTGATTGTAAAAATAAAATATTCAGCTGATGATTACGAAGACTATCAGTTTCTTGAATTTTACGTTAATCCAAGCTATATAGATATAAGTACAGAAAAATTACAGCTTTCCATTAGTGCAAACGGTAGAATTGGTTATTCAGATGCACAAAGTTTGATTGGCAATGGCTTAAGATATAATAATTTATATGAATTATTTTACGATTGTGGAATTATTTCAGGAAATTCAGCACTTAATTTATTTAGTTCAGTAAGACAAAACACAGATTTTAAAAATGAAAAATATCCTGAAATTATTGATAGCGAAATTGCAGAACAGCATATTAGACTTGAAATTTCGGACTCTTTAGATGTAAACTCAAAAGGAATTTATATAATTGAAAATGCATATTCGTGGATAGAAGACGAAAATTTTATAATTATAGATTACGAAATCATAAATACAAGCGATTATCCTATTGAAAATTATTATTTCGGTTTGTTTACAGATTGGGATTTGATTGAAGCAGCAAGAAATTCTGCAATTTTTGACCAAGAACTAAAAATGCTTTATGCAAAAAGCAATTCTGAACAAAGCATGAATGCGGGAATAAAATTATTAAGTAAACAAACACCTATATATTATGCTTTAGACCAAGCTGATGAAAATGATGAGATTATTAATATTAATGATGGGTTTTCAGATATTGAGAAATTTTATATGATTTCTAACACAAACTTTATTGATGCGGAATTACAAACTGATATTGTTCTTTATACAGGTATGGGACCGGTAAATATTCAGCCAAAAGATACTATTAGCCTTGGTTTTGCTATTATTTCCGATTCAAATTTACACAAATTTAAACAAGCAATTATTAAGGCAGAAGAAAAGTACAACAGCTTACTTCATCCACAAAATATTGAAAATGAATGGTTTAGTGAATTTTCAATTTATCCAAATCCTTGTTCAAACAAATTAAATATAAATATAAATAATTATGATGATTTTGAAGTTTATATTTATAATTCTTTTGGCAATGAAATACTAAAATTAAAGTCCATTTTCGATTTAAATATTGACTTATCAGACTATGAATCAGGGATTTACTTTTTAAAAATTAAACAAGGGAATAAATGGTTTTCAGATAAAATTTCAGTAATAAAATAAACTTAGATATTTCTCTCTTTTAATAATTTTAAAACTTTTTCAGAATTTCTTACACTAAGTTTTAGCCATTCTGCTAATAAATCTTGTTTTTCTGGTTCGGATAATTCCCATTTTATATTTGAAGTTTTTAATCTATTTATTATATCATACAAGCAAATTGCAACTGAAACAGAGATATTAAAGCTTTCAGTAAATCCGAACATTGGTATTTTTACAAATTCATCAGCATTATCTAATACAGTTTTTGATAATCCAGGCAATTCAGCACCAAAAAACAGAGCAATTTTTCCTTTTTCTAAATTAAAATCATTAAGATTAACATCCTTGCTATGAGGCGTTGTAGCAACAATTCTATATCCTTGATTTTTAAGATTTTTAATAGCTTCAATACTATTATTTTCATTAGAATTATATTTGAATTTAGTCAGCCATTGAGATGAACCTAATGAAACGTCAGGATTATCAATAAAATCAAAGTTATTTTCTATAATATGAATATTTTGTATTCCAAAACAATCGCAAGATCTCATTACGGCAGACGCATTGTGGGATTGGAATAAGTTTTCAAGTACAACAGTTATATAGCGAGTGCGATTGTTTAAAACCTTAGAAAAAGTTTGTAAGCGTTTTTCGGAAATCATGGGAGATAAATTTTCTATAATAAACTGATTGTCCATTTTAATTGAATTTTTAAAAAAACAAAAAAAGAGAGCTTTGGCTCTCTTTTAAATCATTAATGATGCAATTCTTATTTAACAGCGTCTTTTAATTCGCTACCAACTGAGAATTTCACAACATTTTTAGCTGGAATATTAATTACTTGCTCAGGTTTTTGAGGGTTACGACCAGTTCTTGCTGCTCTTTCAACAATCCCAAAAGTACCAAATCCAACTAATGCAACTTTTTCACCACTTTTTAAAGCGTCTGTTGTTGCTTTTACAAATGCGTCTAATGCTCTTTTTGTGTCAGCTTTTGTTAAATTAGCTTCTTTAGCCATTGCGTCAATTAATTGTGCTTTGTTCATTTTTTTAATTTTTTAGGTTAGTAATATATTAACTTTACAAGGCAAAGATAGTTATAATAAGGGTTTAGGCAATAGCTTATAATAATTTTTATCAATTTTGTTAATAAGTTTATAATATTGTTAATAAACTTGTCAAAATGTTTAGCAAATCATTGTAAATAGAAGCGATTAGGTGAATTTACTTAAACAAACTTATAAGATTTTAGTAAAAAAACATGTCCAAACCGCTATATTTCAAGGCTTATAGAATATTTTTTTTAAAAAAAACTAATAAAAACGTCATTTTTTTAGCTAATAAAACAAAATCTCTTGTATTCTATGTAAAAGCCTTAATAAAACAAGGCACTATAATTTAATTTCATATATATCTATAGGTATAGCTAAAAATTCATATAAATAAATTTAATATTGTTCATAAGTTGTTAATTATTTTGTTAATATGTGAAACTCAAAAAATACAATTAATTTTCAATAATTATTGTCAGCTATTTTCCTCATTATTAGGGTATTATTAAATATTTATTAATTTTCATTAAAAAACTCATTAAATATTTTTGTATATTAATAAATTAATCTACTTTTGCAGCGGAGAAATGGCAGAGCGGTCGAATGCGGCGGTCTTGAAAACCGTTGAGCTCGCGAGGGCTCCGGGGGTTCGAATCCCTCTTTCTCCGCTGAATAAAAAAACCTGATTTTAATTTAATCAGGTTTTTTTATTTTATACCTAAAACATTATTATTTAGCTTTAGATTTTTTAAGTATTATTTGTGTTTTAATTCTTGAAATTTTGTCGGGGTGAGTAGACTCGAACTACCGACCCCGCGCCCCCCAGACGCGTACTCTAACCAACTGAGCTACACCCCGCAAAATTGTTTTGCAAAAATAATAAGATTTGTTTATCAGGCAAATTATTTTTATCAGTAAAAAATAAAATTATCAATCAATTTATTTTCAGTAAGCTTTGCTTAAGTTGTTGTAAATTTTTACATAATTAGTCTTTAATGCAACGAACCGACATCCCGAATTCTCTCATTGTAGTAATACGACTAGACTTAGTATAATACATACTAAATTGTCTGGGATAAACGTTTGAGCTACTTGCAGAGGTAGTAGACCAAAAGCCGACATGTGAACCTAAATCACTGAACGCTCCGTCTGACCACTTACGATAACCGGCAGGCAAGGCTAAGAAACCACTATTACCGAAAGAGGGATGAGTAACCAAGACACCATTATTCCATAAACTTTCATTTCCTGCAAGTGCACTGCCCACATCATCACCCCTATATCCTGAAATATCCCACTGAGCATCCCCATAAGGATAAGTTGCATCTACTTCACCTTCTAGTTTCTCCCATTCATCATCACTTGGAAGATGCCAACCATTAGGGCAAATTCCTTGTACACCGCTTGGATTAGAGGAACTCGTTGTATTATTTGCAGCAGCAGCCCATGTATATAATGCCCCGTAAATATTTTTATTAGTAATATCATTATTATACCAACAATAAGCTTTATCGGATACACTTAAATTAACCCAGTCTGAATTATTAGTAACATGTGGAATGACCGTCCCATCAGCATAATGCGTTGTAGCCATGTTTTCTGCAAACCAGCACTGATTACCAATCCCAACAATTTCATAAATATTACCGTCGTAATCTGTTGGTTTAGGAATTCCATCACATGCGCTTGGACAGTCGGAAGTTGTTTCATTAAGTGTAGTAGAAGACGATTCACCACATTCATTATAAGCCCACACATAAAGCGTGTAAGCAGTTTCACATGTAAGTCCAATTTGTGTGTAACTGGTGTTGTTACCATTATTTATGGCTGTAGAATAATTATTAGAAGTGTTGTATTTATAACCATTTGCATTTGTTACGCTAGTCCAATTCCATTCGATTTGCTCTTCGTCTGAAACATGTGTGCCTAATGTTGGATTTGTTGGAGGAGATTTCACTGTCACATATGTTGTGTTTGCTGTTACGCTACCATAATCATTACTCACTACTAAGGTATAAATTCCTTGCCCAGCTATGGTAATATTGCTTATTGAGGGGCTTTGAGATGATGAAGTATAATCATTAGGCCCTGTCCAACTCCAGCTTGTTGCATCTGTGGCTTCGCCAGTTAAAATTAAAGTAGAGCCTTTGCAAATAGGGTTCGGTGTGGCTGATGCTGATACACCACTAGGAACTGTGTAACCTATACAACCAATTGCAATCCACTCTTCAGTATCAGAATTAAACGCTTCAAAGCAATCAATTGTGGTATTAAAAATTATTAAAGAATGAGCAGGATTTACTATCAAATCCCTTTGTGCAGTTGTCATACGAGGTAATAATAAACCAGAGTTTGTACTTTCTATATCTAAAATTGCAGATGGGTCAGCAGAATCCCCGTTAGTGCTAATAGCAACTCCCTGGGCAAAATTAGGAGAAAGAAAAAAGCTAAAAATAAAAAGTAAGAATAATTTCTTCATAGTAAAATAATTTTATTATTTTTAATTTAAAATCTGCTTTTTCCTCTGTTAACGTTACTAGGTATATCATAGCCAAACATTAGTTCAAATGTTCCTGCTTGGAAGTTGGAAAGTTTTGAAGTAGCATAGTCGAATGCAAAACCAAACACAAATTCTTTGTAGGACATTCCAATTAGTGCAATTATATCTCCGTCAGTACGATATGAGAATCCTAACCAATAATCATTTCTATAAACTCCTCTAACATTTACGTCAGCTTGGAAAGGGGATTTAAAAGTTGTTTTTAACAAAACTGATGGTTCAATAGAAAAGTCGGCATTTAGTTTAAACATATATCCTCCAAGTAAATGATAATGTCTGCTAAGTGTGCTTGTATTATTTCTGTCTAAATAGCTAGTTCCAATTTTAACAGGTAATTCTAACAATTGGTTTCCTGAAATTCCTGCAAAATAATTTTCAGAATACAAATATATTCCAAAATCACTTTCAGGCAACCAAGCATTTTCTTTATTAAAATTTAATTCAGGGTCATCCAGGTCTAAATAAGTTAGGTCTGCATAATTCATTTGATACTGAAAAACTTGAAAAGACAGCCCAAATGCTAATTTTGCAGATTCGTTAAACACTGGTAAGATATATGAATAATTTCCTTGCAAGCCTATTTTTGTTTCTGGTCCAAATCTGTCGGCGAAGATAATTCCACCGACTCCCATTGTTCCGTCAACTAAGGATAAATGCCCACTAATTAGCTGAGTAGAAGGACCTTTGTCAATTCCTACCCATTGTTGTCTGGCAGTGAGCCTTAAAGAAATTGCGTCAGTACTTCCTGTTACAGCAGGATTTAACAACATTCGGTTAAACATATATTGACTGTATAAAGGCAATTGTTGTGCCGATAATTTGCTAGTTGTAGCAAATATTAAAACTATAATTATTAAATATATTTTTCTCATGATATTAAATTTTAACGGATTAATGATATAGTACCTTTATATGAAGTATCATTTTCTAAAATCAGAACATAAACATAAGTTCCAAAAGGTAATAATTTTCCTTTATATGTTCCGTCCCATTGTTTTGCAGGGTCATGATAGTCAAATCCTGAGCCTGTATATGTAAATACTTCATCTCCCCAACGATTAAAAATATAAATTTCAATTTTTTCAAAAGCTTGAATACCTTGTATTCTCCATGTGTCGTTGTAGCCATCGTTGTTTGGTGTTAATACGTCTGGAATTAATAAGTCAGGAATTATATCTGGAATAACGATAATAATTGTGCTGTCAATATCGCCACAAGGCTCTTCTATAGTGTAAAACACTTGATGATCTCCAATTCCTGCAATATTTGGTGTAAATTCGCCAATAATTTCATCAATAGCTGTTCCACTCCAAATACCACCTGCTTCAACAGTTTCAACAAATATTGGCAAATCGCTTAAAAATAATGTATCTACAGGTAAAATTTCCGCATTTGCTCTTGGATAAACTCTAATTGTTGTAGTTGTTGTATTTCCACATGGATTTAGAAGAGTATAAGTAATTGTATGCTCTCCGTCTCCTGCAATTTCGGGGTCAAATTCTCCTGTGTTAGCATCTATAATTCCATTGCCTGACCAAGTTCCTCCTTGAATATTTGCATTTAAAAATATTGGTAAAGTATCGGCACATAAATATTCCACAAAAGTTATTTCTGTTGGAATTGAAACAATTACTATTGTTGTTGCAGAATTTGTACAGCCCTTTGCGTCAGTACCTGTTACGGTATAAGTTCCGTTTGCAAAAACATCAGCTTCTGTAATTGTTGGGTTTTGCATATCGGAATTAAATCCATTTGGTCCTGTCCATGACCAAGAAATTGCTTCATTTCCACTTTCTGTTAAGTCAATATCTTCGCCTTTACAAATTGGAGATGAGTTATTTGCAATAATATTTGGAATATCAAGTACATCTAAACTAAACGTAGCACTTGCAACTTGGCAAGGCTCTCCTTGTGGATTATCAGTAATTATCGTAATTATAACTGTGTTTCCATAATCTTCGCTACTAGGTGTATA
>JALOAQ010000104.1 GCA_023228725.1 Bacteroidales bacterium
GCGTTTCATTTTTAACATAAATGGGGCTGTTTTAAACTATTTCATAAAATCCTATTTAACATAAATGGGGCTGTTTTAAACTATTTCATAAAATCCTATTTAACATAAATGGGGCTGTTTTTCAACTATTTTATAAAATCCTATTTAACATAATATAAATTATATTACATTTATATTTAAAATAAAACGAATCACAAAATTCTTATAATTCGTTTATTTATAAAGGATTTTACTTAGCAGTCCAATAGCATCTTTTTGGAGAAACGATTAATTCTTCTTTTTTAAGTGCATTCATTTCTTTTTCTACCACTTTTTTATCTAAGCCTGTTTTTTCTGCAATTTCTCCAGCTTTCATTTCCTTTCCTTTCAAAACTTTTAAAATTAAATCTCTATTTTCCATAATTTTATAATTTTATTTTTAAATAAATTTTTAATAACAACAATAAAAAATTAATAATGTTTAAATTTTCACAAAATAATTCCTCTTAAAATAACTGTATCAATTAAATCAGAACCATATGCATAAGGAAAAAACTGATATGTTGGGATTTCTGATGTAATAAAAACATTTGCAATTTTTCCTTTTGAAATACTACCAACCTTATCGCTGATTCCCATAGCGTATGCAGTATTTATTGTACTTGCATAAATTGCTTCTTCTGGCAACATTTTATAATTTACACAAGCGAAAGACATCATTAGTTTCATATTTCCTGAAGGCGAAGAACCTGGATTATAATCAGAAGCAATTGCAACTGGCAGACCGGCTTTCATCATTTCTCTGGCTGGAGAATATGGCATATTTAAGAAAAATGCAGCTCCTGGCAAAATTGTTGGCATAGTTTCCGAATTTAATAATGCTTTAATTTCTTCTTCTTCTGTATATTCAATATGGTCCACTGACAAAGCGTCATATTTTACGCCAACCTGTATTCCACCTGATTTAGCCAATTCGTTAGCATGGATTTTTGGACGCATTCCGTATTTAATTCCGGCAATTAAAATTCTATCTGTTTGTTCAACAGTAAAAAAACCTTTATCACAAAAAACGTCAATAAAATCGGCTAATTCTTCTGCTGCAACCTGTGGAATCATTTCATTAATAATTAAATCAACATATTCATCAGGTTTTTCTTTATATTCAGCTGGGAAAGCATGTGCCCCAAGAAAAGTAGATTTCACAATTAATGGACTAGTCTCTTTAATCTTTTTTATTACCCTCAACATTTTTAGCTCATCCTCAGTATTTAATCCATAACCACTTTTTATTTCAACAGCACCGGTACCTTGTGAGATAATTTCATGAACCCTTTGCATTGCTTGTTCGTAAAGTTCAGCTTCCGAAGTTTCGTGTAATAATTTTGCTGAATTTAATATGCCCCCTCCCCTTTTTGCAATCTCTTCATAACTTAAACCACGAATTTTATCACTATATTCAATTTCACGGCTCCCTGCATAAACAATATGTGTGTGGGAATCACAAAAAGAAGGAAAAACCATCCTGCCACTTGCATCAATTTCTTGAATTGCATCTACATCACCTAATTTAGATTCTGAAAAATCCTCCATTTTACCATAATCTTCAATTAATTCTCCGTTTATCAATAAATAAGCATTTTTTATAGTGTTTAAATTTGCCATATCAGCTCCTTTTACTAATAATCTTGCCTTATCATCAACCCCAATAAGCTCTTTTATGTTTGTTATTAAAATTTTCATATCCTATTCAATTTATTTTACTACAAAATAAACACTTTTCTAAGATTTTTGCAAGTAAAAAATTATTTTCTTAAAAAAATAAAGAAAAAACTTGAATTTAATGTGATTTTTTGACTTTTGGCATAGTTTTTGCTACTTTTCATATTAAATTAACATTACGGGAGCATAAGCCTGAAAAGATGGCAGCTCATTAAGAAATACCAATTCGGTATTAGATTTAGCAACTGCAAAAAGCAGTTTTTTCCAATTAAATTTTTCAATCAACAGTAGATTAGTGTATCTACTAGTTTGCGTTCTTTGACCGTCTTACAGGCAACATTTCGGGCAGTGAAAAAATGGAGATGTTGTTATACCAATGAAATTATCAATTCTGTAAAAACACAAAATTGATAATTTCATTTAAAACATAAATTGTAAAAACAAATATTTAAAAATTAAAATTATTATTTAAACAGTTTCAACTTTTATTTTATTGGAGCATAAGCCTGAAAAGATGGCAGCTCAAACTAATTATGCCAAAAGGCATACAATAAAAAACATAGTTTTTTTTATTTAAAAATTACTGAAAGTGGTAATTTGCATGAGTTTGATATGAAGAATTTTAATGTTTTATTTAATAATTGCTTTTATGAATCATAAAAAAAATAATTATTTCGGGATTAAAGAATTTGCTTTAAGTTCAATAGACGAGAACTTAAAATATACGTTAAGTAAACTTCTTTGCTTATCACCTAGTGTCTCTAGTATAGAAGCTAGACAAATGGCTTTAGAAACAAACACAGATAAAAAAGCAGAGCTTTTAATTCAAGAACTAGAAATCAAAATTAAGAAAACCGACAAAATTTTACTTGAAATGAAAGTGATTTGTGCTTCTGAAGAATGGATTAGTAAAAATGGACCTTTAACATTGTTAGAGCTTTTTGATTTGCGAGACTATTATACATTTAGTGTAAGAAGTTTTGTAAACAAACTTCTAGCAAAATTTGATAAAATTCAGTTCAAAAACAAAGAACACGTAATGTTTCTGTTAAAAGAATATCATTTGTTTATTGATGAGGAATACTGGGACATAATATTAGATAAATATTTAGACTTAAATGTGGTAGCCTAATTGCAACACAAATTAGTTCTTAAAACATTACAAAGGCTGAAAAAAACTTCAGCCTTTTTTTTATTTAGTTTAATAATTTAAAATTAG
This sequence comes from Bacteroidales bacterium, assembly GCA_023228725.1. Classification (GTDB taxonomy): domain Bacteria; phylum Bacteroidota; class Bacteroidia; order Bacteroidales; family ML635J-15; genus Bact-19. Next base: position 2,918 of record JALOAQ010000104.1, read on the forward strand.
AATAAATGACAATAAGAAAAAACAATTATTATGGATTATCAGGGTTTTACTACTCTGAAATCGACGAAGATTTAAAAAAAGAATTAAGTATGTTATTGTTTGTAGCACCACAAATCGGTTGTGCTAAAGCCAAAGAAATTGCAGACCACACAAACAGCAACGAAAAAGCATTGAGTTTAATTAAAAAAATATCTCAAAGTATTTCTGCTTATAGAATTGCAACTTTTGAAGAAGCTATTATTTTAAAAGCAAAAAATTGGTTAGAGATTAACGGCTTGGTTTTACTTACTGAAATCATGGAATTAGGTTTATTCGACAATGATTATTTTGATGATTGGGAATCCTATCCTGAATATTTAGTGAAAAAAATCAATAAGATTAAATTTCAAAATAAATCTCAGATTATTGATTTTTCTGAAGAATATGAAGAGTATATTTCAGAAGAAGCTTGGGATTTGCTTCTAGATGCTTATTTAGATTATGAAAAATCATATTAAAAATAAAATTTCAACAAGTTTTGCAAAAAAATATTTTGTTTTTTAAAAATTATCTTATTATCTTTGTATTTGAAAGTTTCTTGGTTAGTAAGCTATAGACCTCTTATTCCCTGTGTTTCTGTGTAAGAGGAAGCATAATAGAGAATAGTCGCAGGAACTATTTTGAGTGGTTAGCTGACTCAAATTTTCTAAAAGAGCAGTTATATTTTTGTAATTGCTCTTTATTTTTTTTGCCATAATAATTTTTTTTTGATTAATGGATTCGAATATCTTGGTTGTGCAGTTTTAACTTCCCAAAAGATTTTCTTAAAACTGTGGTTTAAATCTATTGCGGCCACTTTTGCCATTCTTTCATTATAAATTACAAGCAAAAGCGAATTATTAGTTCCTTGTCTTATTTGATTAAAATTAGTAACAATAAATTTTACAAAATCAACAGCATTTATTCCTAATTGCTCTAATTCTTTTTTGTGCTTTTTATTTATATGTCTAACATGATTTTTAGATATGTATATGTCTGCACATTTAACACCTATGCTTTTTGCTACACTAAGTTTTAACCTACCTACTTTTTGGTAAAGCTCCAACCAGTGTAAATCCTTGCTATCCTCTGTTTTTTTTGTTTTTGCCATTTATCTAACTCGCTAAATATCAATCAAATAAATCATTATTTTTATTTGTTTAAGATTAATTTTTTCTTTATTCGCAAAATTAAGTTATAATTTAAAATAAAAAAAGCTATATTTATTAAAGTGGACAGTTTTCGATTATTATATACACTAATATTTTAAAACTAATACTTATTCATAAATTATAGCTTATAAGTTTTAAAACTAATTTTATTTTTAACTATATTTGCAAAATATTAATTAAAATTTATAGTTTATATTAAAATATAAATATTGTATTTATGAGAAGAAAATTTGCACAAACTTTATTAGACGTAATACAATACAGTAAAGAAGAAGCTATTAGGCTTGGCAACGATTATTTGGGTCCTGAACATTTATTCTTAGGAATATTGCGTGAACCTAGTTGCGATGCCATGGAAATACTCAAAAGTTTAGATATAAATACTCTTGAGTTAAAATCTAAAATAGAAAATCATGTAAAAAACATGAACAATGAATTTACCATGGATGATATGGATAAAGTTGTTCCCACAAAGACAACTGAACGTATTCAAAAGTTTATGTATTCAGAGGCAATCTCACTTAACAGCGAAGAAATTAATACCGGTCATTTATTATTAGCAATTTTAAAGGTACCAAGTCGTTTTTCACAATTATTAGACGAATTAAATATCGAATATGATATGATTAAACTGACTATGGATTTAGGCGAAATTATTGGTCCTTCAAGTTCGCATGATGATGATGACGATGATGAGGATGATGATTCTTATAGATCTTCAAAATCTGGCTCTTCTGAATTTAGTTCAAGAAAATCATCATCAAAGTCCTCCACTCCTATGTTAGACAGTTTTGGAATAGACTTAACTCAAGCAGTAATAGACGGTAAAGTTGATACTATTGTTGGTAGAGACACAGAAATCGAAAGAATATCTCAAATTTTATCTAGGCGTAAAAAAAATAATCCTGTTTTAATTGGTGAACCAGGCGTGGGTAAATCTGCTATAGTAGAAGGTTTAGCTACTAAAATTGTTCAAAAACGAGTTTCTCATTTATTGATTGATAAAAGAGTTGTTGTTTTAGATATGGCTACAATTGTTGCCGGCACAAAATATAGAGGTCAATTTGAGGAAAGAATGAAAGCTATTTTAGACGAATTGATTGCAGCACCAGATGTTATTTTATTTATAGACGAAATTCATACTATTGTTGGTGCAGGTGGACTGCCCGGCTCCTTAGATGCTGCAAACATTCTAAAACCTGCTTTAGCTCGTGGCGAAATTCAATGTATTGGAGCTACAACTTTAGATGAATACCGAAAAAGTATTGAAAAAGATGGAGCTTTAGAAAGGCGTTTCCAAAAAATAATTGTTGAACCGCCAACAGCAGACGAGACAATAGATATTTTAAAGAAAATTAAAGATAAATACGAAGATCATCATAAAGTTTCATATACAGATAAAGCTTTAGAGGCTTGTGTAAAATTAACTACGCGTTATGTTAGCGATAGAGCCTTACCTGATAAAGCAATTGATGCAATGGACGAAGCAGGTTCAAGAATGCATATTTCTTCTGCCTCACTTCCAAATAAAATTATTAAGCTTGAAGAAGATTTACAAAAAATTAAAGAAGAAAAAATTAGAGCTGTAAGTCAGCAAGAATTTGAAAAAGCTGCTGCTAAACGTGATATAGAAAGAGGAATAGAAAGAAGTATAGAGCTTGCTAAAGAAAATTGGCTTAAAGAAATTAACGAAATTCGCGAAATAGTAGATGAAGAAAATATTGCCGAAGTAATTGCCATGATGACAGGCGTTCCCGTAAAACGCATTGCACAATCAGAAGGTAATCGTTTACTTAATATGGGTGAAGATATCAAAGGTAGCGTAATTGGGCAAGACGAGGCAGTTAAAAAAATTGTTCAAGCAATTCAAAGAAATAGAGCCGGATTGAAAGACCCAAATAAACCTATTGGTACTTTTATATTTTTAGGTCCTACAGGAGTTGGAAAAACACAATTAGCAAAAGTTTTGGCAAAATATTTATTCGATAGCGAAGATACTTTAATTAGAATAGATATGAGCGAATATATGGAAAAATTTTCTGTTTCACGCCTTGTTGGAGCGCCTCCAGGATATGTAGGATATGAAGAAGGTGGACAACTAACAGAAAAAGTTAGAAGAAAGCCCTACTCTATCGTTTTATTAGATGAAATTGAAAAAGCTCATCCGGATGTTTTTCATATTTTACTTCAAGTATTAGACGAAGGACGACTAACTGATAGCTTGGGCAGAAGAATAGATTTTAGAAATACTATTCTTATTATGACTTCAAATATCGGTACACGTCAACTAAGCGAATATGGACGTGGTGTTGGATTTGAATCTAGTGCCAAAAAAGCTAGTTTTGATACAAATGCAAAAATTATTATTGAAAATGCTTTGAAAAAAACTTTTGCTCCTGAGTTCTTAAACCGTATAGATGACGTTGTTATGTTTAATGCTTTGTCTAAAGATGATATTTTTAAAATTATTGATATTGAATTAAAAGGTCTGTATAAAAGAGTTAAAGATTTAGGATATAATCTTAAACTTACACCTGCTGCTAAAAGCTATATAGCTGAAAAAGGATTTGACCCGAAATTTGGTGCAAGACCTTTGAAAAGAGCTTTGCAAAAATACGTTGAAGACGCTATGGCAGAAACAATAATAAAAGCTGAAATTAAAAAAGGCGATTCTATTACTGTAGGATTTAGCGAAAAAACAGGAATTACTATTAAAATAACAAAAGAAATACAAGCTTAAGTTATTTTAATTTAATATATACTAAGAAACATATTATATGTTTTAACTGAAATTGTAAACTTTTTTTTAATTTATTAAACCTTATATTATGAATAGAACTAAAATTTTTTATTGGATTTTTGGCAGTATTTTGGCTGGACTTATTGTTTTTATGGTAATTAATATGTTCAGCTCAGATAAAAAACTTAAAATTTCTGACCCAAGCCTTTATAAAGACTATATAGCTGCGTATTCAAATTTTGTAATTTCAAAAAACGATATGATAGTAATTCAACTTACAGATGAATTTGCATATAAAATAAAATCTCAAAAAGTTAAAAAAAACCTTACAATCAGCCCTAAAGTAAAAGGTGAAATTACATGGAAAGATAATAATATTATAGAATTTAAACCTGAAGCTCCACTAAAATCGGGACAAGCTTATTATCTTAGTTTAAATTTAAAAAAATTAGACTCTGATATTCCAAAAGATTTAAACGAATTTATCTTTAAAGTACAAGTTAAGCACCAGTTTATTGATTTGAATATTGATAAAGTAATTACCACAGACAGAGAAAATTTTACAAAACAAAATATTGGCGGAACAATAAAATTAACAGATACTGAAAGTTTAGATAATTTAAAAAAATGTATAAGTGCTGATTTAGACGGTAAAAAATTAAATATTGAAATTGAAAAATCAAATAATAATGAATTTGAGTTTATTATAAAAGATATAATAAGAACAAATAAGTCGCAAAATTTAAAAATAACTTGTGATGGAAAAGAAATAGGTTCTAGTTCACAATTTACTCGCAAAATCGAAGTCCCCTCACTTGATGAATTTAAAGTTCTTGATATTCAAGTAAATCAGTATCCAGAACAATATGTAAATATAATTTTTAGCGACCCTATTAAAGAAGACCAATTGCTAAATGGAATAATTGATATAGAAGATGTTTATAATTTAAAATATTTTATTGTTGACAATAATATAAAGATTATTCCTAGCGACAGATTAGATAATAAATATTTATTAAATATTAATTCAGCTGTTAAAAACATACACAACAAAAAATTAAACAAATCAATTATTGAAGAATTAAACTTTAAAATGCGTAAACCTGAATTAAATTTTACTGACAATGGAGTTATACTGCCTAGCTCTTCTCAAGGTCAAGTTATTAGTTTTGAAGCTGTTAATATTAAAGCAGTCCATATTAGAGTAATTAAAATATTTCAGAATAATATATTACAATTTTTACAAAATAATTCTTTAGATGAATCATATTCTTTAAATAGTGTTGGAAGAGTTGTTAAAACTCAAATTTTAAGTCTTGAACAAACCGATATCGAGAATATAAGCGAATGGAATACTTATTTTTTAAATTTGTCGGACTTAATAGAGCCTGACCCAGGGGCTATTTATAGAATAGAAATTGGTTTTACTAAAGAAAATGCTGTTTATCCCTGCGAAGAAACTTTAACAAAAGAAAGAAATGAAGAAAATAAAGATTTGAATAAAATTAACTCCAATGATGATTGGGATTGGTTTACAAATTATTATTATTATGATTATGATGATGACTATTATTATGATGATGATGATGACTATTATTACGACTATTATTATTATGATGATGACTACGAAAATTCATATGAAAACCCATGCAAAGCAGAGTATTATGGCTATAGAAAAGCATTACGATTTAATATTTTGGCAACAGATATAGGAATAGTTTCAAAAATAGGAAACGATAAAAAAATATTTACTTTTGTTACGAATATTTTAACAGCTGAACCCATAAATGGTGCGGAAGTAATAGCTTATGATTTTCAACAACAAATCATTGGTGAAGCTACAACTAATGTTGATGGTAAGGCTGAAATAAAATTTAATGATAATATCAAACCATATTTTATTGTTGCAAGTTATAATAATCAAAAATCATATTTAAAATTAGAAAATTACGAAGCATTGAGCACAAGCGAGTTTGATGTTTGGGGAGATTATAGTCAAGAAGGGACAAAAGCTTTTATTTACGGAGAACGTGGAGTGTGGAGACCTGGAGATTCTATATATTTGGGTTTTATTTTACAAGAAACTTATAATCCAATTCCTGAAGGGCATCCAATAGTTTTAGAACTTACAAATCCTAAAGGGCAAGTGGTTTATACAGAAAAACAAAATAAGAATAAAAAAGGATTTCATGTTTTTAAATTTAAAACCGAAGCAAACGACCCTACAGGATATTATAACGCAAAGTTTATAATTGGCGGTAAAACATTTTCAAAATCTCTAATGGTTGAAACAATACGCCCTAATAGGCTAAATATTGAATTAAATTTAGATAAAAACTATTTGAAAGGAAATAGCAGTGTTAATGCCTTAGTTAAAGCAAACTGGCTACACGGTGCTCCTGCTAGTGATTTGCAAACCACAATAGTAATGAGTTTAGAAAATAAGTTTTCTCCATTTGAAAAATATAAAGATTATTGTTTCGAAAATCAAGCGGTAAACTTTACATTTAATACTCAAACAATTGCTTCAGGAAAAACAAATGCTGATGGTGAATTTAAAAATTTATTAAAGTTTAATGATATTAAAAATGCACCCGGAGTGCTTAATGCTACATTAACAACAAAAGTTTTTGAAAAAGGTGGAGAATTTAGCATTGATGAAACTAAAGCTATTTACTACCCCTATGATGCTTTTCTAGGAATTAAAATAGCCCAAGATGATGATTATTATTTGCCAATTGACGAAAATCTTAGTCTAGATATTGTTTTACTTGATTTGGAACAAAAATTAATTAAAGATAATAGAGATCTTGAAGTTTCATTATATCATTTGGATTATTCATGGTGGTATGATTTCCAACGAGATGGAGTTGATTATATATCAGCAAATTATAATAATGCAAT
>JALOAQ010000105.1 GCA_023228725.1 Bacteroidales bacterium
TAGATCTTTATTAAATATTCTGATTGAGCCACCGCCAATTTCAACTCCATTAATAACTAAATCGTATGCTTTCGCCCTAATCTCACTTGGTTTTGTTTCAAAAAGTTCGATGTCTTCATCAAGAGGCGAAGTAAAAGGGTGGTGTTTTGCATAATATCTATCAGTTTCTTTATCGTATTCTAAAAGTGGAAATTCTGTAATCCAAAGTGGTGCAAAGTTATCTTTTAATCTTAAGCCATTATCGTCAGCTAATTTTAGTCTTAGCTCACTAAGGGCATGTAAGCTCATGTCTTTATCGCCTGCAATAATTAAAATTAAATTGCCTTGTTTTGCTTGCATTTTTTCAGATATTAATTTCCAATCTTCTTGTGAGTAAAATTTATCAACAGAGGATTTAAAACTTCCGTCTGAGTTATATTTGCAAAAAACTAAACCTTGTGCTCCAAGTTGTGGCATTTTAACAAAGTCTGTAAGTGCGTCTATTTGTTTACGAGAATACTCGCTTGCATTTTCAAGAGCTATTGCCCCAATATATTCAGCAGAATCAAAAACCACAAAATTTTTGCCTTTAACTAAACTTGTAATATCTGTAATTGTCATTTCAAATCTTATGTCAGGCTTATCATTTCCATATTTTTCCATTGCTTGTTTATATGGCATACGTGGAAAATCATAATTTAAGTCAATATTTTTTATGGTTTTAAATAAATGTTTTATCATTGCTTCAAAACTTGTGATAACATCATTTTGGTCAACAAAAGACATTTCGCAGTCAATTTGGGTAAATTCCGGTTGTCGGTCGGCGCGTAAATCTTCATCTCTAAAACATTTCACAATTTGAAAATATTTATCCATTCCGGCTACCATCAACAATTGTTTGAAAGTTTGTGGCGATTGTGGTAGGGCATAAAATTCACCTTGGTTCATACGAGAAGGCACAACAAAGTCGCGTGCACCTTCAGGCGTTGATTTAATTAAAACAGGAGTCTCAATTTCGACAAAATCTTTTTCGTCAAGATATTTTCTTATTTCTTGAGCCATTTTATGACGAAGTAAAAGAGCATTTTTTACGGGATTGCGTCTAATGTCCAGATAACGGTATCTCATTCTAAGCTCATCGCCACCATCACTATTATCAATAATTGTGAAAGGTGGAGTTTCGGATTCGTTAAGAATTTCTATTTCTTGAATTTTAATTTCTATATCTCCTGTTGGGATTTTATCGTTTTTACTATATCTTTCAATCACTTCACCTGTAACGCTAATTACATATTCCCGTCCTATTTTATCTATGGTTTCTATAATTTTTTTAGAAGTATTTGCTTCTTCTACTGCGAGTTGTGTAATTCCGTATCTGTCGCGTAAATCTATCCAAATCATTCCGCCTTTATCTCTTTTTAATTGGACCCAACCACTTAGTTTTACTATTTGTCCAATATTTTCGCTACGCAATTCTCCGCAATTATGTGTTCTATACATATTATTTTTCATTTTAAAACTTTACAAAATTAAAAGATTATTAAATATTTTGGCTTAAATATTTAATATGCTATGCTACAAATTTAATTTCAATAATCATTTTTTGGTCCGAAAGCTAAATCACCTGCGTCACCTAATCCAGGAACAATATATGATTTTACAGTTAATTCATCATCTATGGCTCCTGCCCAAACAGTAATCATATTTTCGGGTAATATTTTTTCTATATAATCCAATCCATCTTTACTTGCAATAATTGTAGCTATATGCACGTGTTTTGGTTTTCCATAATTTAATAATCCTTTATAAGCCAGTTCAATGCTTCCACCGCTTGCAAGCATTGGGTCATTTATTATAACAACTCTATTCTCTATTGATGGAGCTGTAACATAATCAATTTTTATTTCAAAACTTCCATTTTTATTATATTTTCTATAGCCTGCAATAAAAGCATTGTCGGCATGGTCGAAATAATTTAAAAAGCCTTGATGATATGGCAGGCCTGCCCGTAAAATTGTAGTTATTACTGGTTGTTCTTTTAAAGTTGGAACAGTTGCAATTCCCAAACTAGTAGTAATTTCTTCGTCTGAAAAATTAAGATTTTTGCTAATTTCGTAAGCCATAATTTCTCCTGAACGCATAAGATTTGTTCTAAACCTTAATCTGTCTTGTTGAATTTGGTGGTCACGAATTTCTGCAATAAATTGGTCTAAAAGACTTCCTTTTCCGCCTAAAATATTAAGTTTCATTTCAAAACATGTTAATATTAATAAAGTGTAATAATAGTAATTTTTTTTTAATTTTTATTTGTTTTTTAAATTCTATTGTATGGATATCTTTCAAAATGCATATTTCTCACAAGATTAAAAAGTATTTCTTTAAATTCTTCAATATTTTCTTTGTTTTTTGCAGAAATAAAGACAGCAGGGTAATTTGTTTTTGCAAAATACATATTTTTAAAATCGTCTAATGAGTAATTTTCTCTATTTTTAGGATTTAAATCAAATTCATCTTGTGCCGAATAACTAAAAGCGTCTATTTTATTAAAGACCATTAATATTGGTTTATCATTAATTTTTAATTCTCTTAATGTATTATCAACTACTGTAATTTGCTCTTGGAAAGATTTGTGAGAAACATCTATAACATGTATTATTAAGTCTGATTCTTTAGCTTCATCCAAAGTAGATTTGAAAGATTCTATTAAGTTATGTGGTAATTTGCGTATAAAACCTACTGTATCACTTAATAAAAACGGCAAATTATTAATTACTACTTTTCTCACAGTTGTGTCTAAAGTTGCAAAAAGTTTATCTTCGGCTAAAACTTCGGATTTGCTTAGTAAGTTCATTATTGTTGATTTTCCAACATTTGTGTAGCCCACAAGTGCAAGTCTAATCATTTGTCCTCTATTTTTTCTTTGTTGGACAAATTGTTTATCAATTGATTTCAGTTCTTCTTTAAGTTTAGAAATTTTATCAAGAATTAGTCTTCTGTCTGTTTCGATTTGAGTTTCTCCAGGCCCTCTCATACCAATACCACCACGTTGTCTTTCTAAATGAGTCCACATTCTTGTTAGTCGTGGTAAAATATATTGATATTGTGCTAGTTCTACTTGTGCTTTTGCATGAGATGTCCTGGCTCTTTGTGCGAAAATATCAAGAATTAGATTTGTTCTATCTAAAACTTTTACTTCTAAAACATTTTCTATATTTCTAAGTTGGGTAGGGGATAGTTCGTCATCAAAAATTACTAATTTTATTTCCTTTTCTGTGATATAATCTAATATTTCTATTAATTTACCACTTCTTACATAAGTTTTTTGATTAGGTATTGTTAGGTTTTGAATAAAATGTTTTTTTGGTATTACTCCTGCAGTTTTAGCTAAAAAATCAAGTTCTTCAAGATATTCTTGCACTAATTCTTTAGTTTGGTATTGTGTTGCTACTCCAACTAAAACAGCTTCTTCTTCGCTTAAATAAAAATCTTCACTTATCATATATATTAATAAAAAGACCCCACCAAAAACTCTGGCAGGGTCTTAATTGATATTTTTTAATTTTTAGTATAATTTAAAATTAATGGGTACTATATAAGTAACAGGTACATTTTTTCCTCTTTGTTTACCTGGTGACCAGCTTGGTAATGTTTTTACAACTCTCATTGCTTCTGAGTCAAGATATGGGTCAACTCCTTTAGCTACTTGAACTTTAGTAACTTTACCTGTTGCATCTATCACAAACTGTATAAACACTCTACCTTGAATTCCATTTTCTTTAGCAATTTCAGGGTATTTTGTATTTTCGCTAATAAACTTCATTAAAGCAGCATCACCTCCTGGGTATTCAGGTTTAGTTTCAACCACAGCAAAGGCAATTGGTTCAACTTCTTCTTCAACTATTTCTACTTCTGTAATTTGAACAACTCTTGTACTTGTTTGAGTTTTTTCGTCAGCCTCTGTATTAATTTTAATATCGGCAACTTTCACATCATCATCTACTACAGTCAGTTCTTCGATAATTGTTTCTGGCTCTGGTTCTGGTTCTGGTTCGTCAAGTTCTTCGGGTGGAGCCTCTTGAATAGTGTTTTCTATTTCTTCTTCAACATAATCTGAATCACTCAAACTACCTAATGAGGAAGCTGTTACATCTTTTGAAGTCCATTCAAAAATAAAAAGTAAACTTGCTAATGCTAAGCTTAAACCTATTAAGAAAAATAAAAACTTTCTAGACTCTAAATCGGCTTTTTCTGATTTTTTTATTTGCATAATTAGTCAAAATTTAAAAATGTAAAAATACAACTATTTTTTCTTATTACAAAACAATTATGATGTAATTTTTATAATTTTGATACATTTTTTTAAATTTTCCATACAAATAAGCTGATAATTTTATTTTATAACTAAATAAAAGTTTGTTTTAGGCAGATTTTGTTAAAAAAATCTCTTCTTTAAATCATGTTAACTTGTTGATTTGTCGTGTTTAATCTTGTTCTTTTAACTCGCAATATGTTTCTTAACATATTATTTGCAATTAAAACTATTCTTTTTTGTGTTTTGTAAATTATATATTTGTGCCACTTGAAATAAATGTTTAATTATTAAATTACTAAATTATTAATTATGGCAAAAAAGAATGTGATTATTATTGGTGCTGCTGGAAGAGATTTCCACAATTTTAACACCTATTATAGAAACAATCCAAACTACAATGTAGTTGCTTTTACGGCAGCTCAAATTCCTGATATTGCAGGAAGAAAATACCCAAAAGAGTTAGCAGGTGAAGAATTATATCCTGAAGGTATTCCAATTTATGATCAAAGCGATCTTGAAAAATTGATTAAAGAATATAAAGTTGATGATTGTGTTTTTGCGTACAGTGATATTGAATACAGAGATATTATGAGTATTTCTGCAATGGTTAATGCCGCTGGTGCAAGCTTTGTATTATTAGGTCCAAAAGAAACTTCAATTAAAAGCACAAAACCTGTGATTGCAGTTGGAGCTATTAGAACTGGTTGTGGTAAAAGTCAAACTTCAAGAAGAATTATTGAAGCTTTTATGGAATTAGGCATAAAAGTAGTTGCTATTCGTCATCCAATGCCTTATGGTGATTTAAACGCTCAAAGAGTTCAAAGATTTGCTACAGTTGAGGATTTAAAAACTCACAAATGTACAATTGAAGAAATGGAAGAGTATGAACCACACGTAGTTAGAGGCAATGTTATTTATTCTGGCGTTGATTACGAAGAAATTTTAAGAGCTGCTGAAAATGATCCAAACGGATGCGATGTTATTCTTTGGGACGGCGGAAACAACGACTTCTCTTTCTATGAAACTGATATGATGGTTACTGTTGTTGACCCACATAGACCAGGGCATGAGATTTCTTATTATCCTGGCGAAGTTACTTTAAGATTAGCTGATGTTGTTGTAATAAATAAAATCGACACAGCTTCACCAGAAGGAATTCAAGAAGTAAGAGATAATATTAATAAAGTTAATCCAAATGCTATTGTAGTTGATGCTGCGTCTCCAATTACAGTTGATAAACCAGAATTAATTAAAGACAAAAAAGTATTGATAGTTGAAGACGGACCAACTCTAACCCATGGTAATATGACTATTGGTGCGGGTACTGTTGCTGCTAAAAAATATGGTGCAGCTGAGTATGTTGACCCACGTCCTTATACAGTTGGTAAATTAACTACTACTTTTGAAACTTATCCAGGAATTGGACAATTATTACCAGCTATGGGATACGGTGAAGAGCAAATTGCAGACTTAGAAAAAACTATTGCCAACACTCCTTGTGATACTGTTGTAATTGCTACTCCTATTGATTTGTCGAGAATTGTAAAAATTGATAAACCAACAGCAAAAGTTGAGTATGAATTACAAGAAATTGGTCAACCCGACTTTAAAGTAATAATTAAAGACTTTGTTGATAAATACGTTAAAAAATAATTTTTTTCATAACTAAATTAGAAAAGAGTTTGATTTTTAAGTCAAGCTCTTTTTTTTATCTTGTAATTATTGGCTTATAACTCGTTAAAATTCATAGAATCTTGATTTTTGTTATATTCAGCACAATCAGTTTCAACTGAAATTTCGTTTGGACGAGTGAAAGTAGCATTTCTGCTATAAGGTAATTTCTTGTCATCATACACTTTTTGCATATATAATCCCCAAATTGGCAATGCTAAAGAAGCTCCTTGACCGAGAGTGATATATCTAAATCTAATACTTCTTTCTTCGCCACCAACCCAAACTCCATTTACTAATTCTGGTGTTATTCCAATAAACCAGCCATCAGAGTGATTATTGGTAGTTCCTGTTTTGCCGGCTATTTCAGAATTAATTTTATAGGTAAAACGCAACCTAGAACCTGTACCTTCGTTCACGACCCCTTTCATTAAGTCTATCATTAAATATGCAGTTTCTTCGCTAAGTGCTTGGGTTTGAATTTGTCCAAAAGTTGCTAAAACATTTCCATTATGGTCTTCTATTCTTGTAACATATATAGGTTTAGTATATAAACCACCATTTGCAAAACTAGCGTAGGCTGCAACCATTTCACTTAATAAAACTTCGGCAGCTCCTACACAAATTGAGGGGAAAGGGTCTATATGACTATTTACGCCTAATTTTTTTGCAATAGAGACTACGGCTTCAGGGGAAAATTGTTTTAATACCCATGCAGAAATTTGATTTAAAGATAGTGCTAATCCGGTTTTTAAACTTATCATTTCGCCGTCTAATTTTGAAGGTGAAAATTTTGGAGTATAATATTCGTTGGGAGAGCCTTCAGGTAATTTAAAAGTAACTTCAACATTAGGAATTTGTGTACAAGGAGAATAGCCATTTTGCATAGCTAAACAATAAATAAAAGGTTTTACTGTAGAACCAACTTGTCGTCTTGATTTAGTAACTTGGTCAAATTGAAAATGTTTGTGGTCTATGCCGCCAACATAAGCTCTAACATTTCCTGTTTTTGGTTCCATAGACATAAAACTGGCACGTAGAAATTTTTTGTAATATCTTATTGAATCCATAGGTGTCATAATTGTATCAATTTGACCATTCCATGAAAAGACTCTCATTTGTTCGGGATTATTAAAAGATAGTTTTATCGAATCTTCGCTCATTCCATTAGCTTTTAACACTCTCCATCTTTCGCTTCTACGCATAGATGAATACATTATTTTTTCAATTTGGTCTAGAGTAAGGTCATTGGCAAAAGGAGCATTTTTATTATATTTTTGGTCTTTAAAAAATTCAGGTTGAATATATCCTCCAATATGTTCTCTAATTGCTTCTTCGGCATATTTTTGCATTCTAGAGTCTATAGTTGTATAAATTTGAAGTCCATCGCTGTATATATCATAATTTTGACCATTAGATTTTATATTTTTATTACACCACCCATAAGAAGGGTCTGTATGCCAGTTGATTGAATCTTCAATATAATCTCTAATGTCTATATAATCGTTAACGTTTGGTTCTGAGGCAGTTAGCCAAAGTCTTAAAAATTCTCTAAAATAAGTTGCAGAGCCTATATTATGATCGACTTTTTGATACCTTAATCCTAAAGGGCATTGTTTTAGAGAGTCTAATTCAGTTTTAGTAATTTTTCCATATTTCATCATTTGACCTAATACAACATTTCTACGTTGCATAGTTTCTTCGGGTCGTCTAAGTGGGTTGAATAATGAGGGATTTTTTGCCATTCCAACCAACATTGCAGCTTGAGTAACAGATAAACCAGTTGGAATTGTATCAAAATATACTCTTGAAGCAGATTCTATCCCAACAGCTAAGTTTAAAAAATCAAATTTATTAAAATACATTTCAATAATTTCTTCTTTAGTGTAATTTTTTTCTAATTTAACTGCTATCACCCATTCTTGAAATTTACGGTTTGCTATTTTAAATTTCGACATTTTTTCTTCTCTAGGAAAGAGCATTTTTGCTAATTGTTGTGAAATAGTGCTACCCCCACCTTTTTTATTTCCGGTTAAAATTCCGGAGAACACTCTTGGTAAAGCTTTGAAATCTATTCCTGAGTGGGAATAAAATCTAATATCTTCTGTAGCAATAAGTGCATCTATAAGATGTGGTGAAAGTTCATCATACGAAATATTAGATCTATTTTCACGGAAATAAGTCCCTAGCAAAACTAAATCGCTAGAATACACACGTGAAGCCAAATTTTCTTTTCGATTTTCTAGCTCTTCGAAACTAGGCATATATCCTAAACTGCCTTTTGATAATAAAAGAAAGTATAAAAAGAGGGCTATAATGAAAATTCCTATACTTCCCCAAAAACTAATTAAGAAAATTTTAGTAAATTTTTTAGAATATGTTACCTTTGTATTTTTATTTTTCATAATATTAAAAATTATGGTGTAAAATTATATTTATTTTTATTAATATGTGTATAATTTTTCTTTATTTTTGCACACTAAAATTTTAACAAGTAAAATGAGTACGAATTTAGTAATAGTTGAGTCCCCTGCAAAGGCAAAAACCATTAAAAAGTTTTTAGGTGATGATTTTGTCGTGAAATCAAGCTTTGGACATATTAGAGATTTATCAAAAAAGAATTTGGGAATAGATATTGAAAATGGTTTTATCCCACAATATGAAATCCCTGTAGAAAAGAAAAAAGTAGTTGCTGAACTAAAAAAACATGTTTCTGAAGCAAAAGTTGTTTGGTTAGCCTCTGATGAAGACCGCGAGGGAGAAGCCATTTCTTGGCATTTAAAAGAAGTTTTAAATCTTAAAAAAATTAAAACTAAACGAATAGTTTTTCACGAAATTACTAAAGATGCAATTCAAAATGCTATAAAAAACCCTAGAGAAATTGATAATAATTTAGTAAATGCACAACAAGCTAGGCGGGTTTTGGATAGATTAGTAGGATTTAATTTGTCGCCTTTGCTTTGGAAGAAAATAAAACCAGCCCTTTCGGCAGGAAGAGTTCAATCTGTTGCTGTAAAGCTAATTGTAGAAAGAGAAAGAGAAATTAATTCTTTTGCCTCAAATACCTATTATAGAATTGTTGGATTTTTTAAAGTTGGAAAAAGTCAAATTAAAGCTGAACTTAATAAAAAGTTTAAAACTTTAGAAGAAGCACAAGCTTTTTTAGAAACTTGTAAGACTGAAGAGTTTGCTATTTCAGATATTGTAAAAAAACCGGGAAAAAAATCACCTGCAGCTCCTTTTACTACTTCTACTTTACAGCAGGAAGCAGGCAGAAAATTGGGTTATTCTGTAGGTCAAACAATGAAATTTGCCCAGAGTTTGTATGAAAATGGTTTTATAACTTATATGAGAACAGATTCGGTTAATTTATCTAACTTAGCTATTGGAAGTTCCAAAAAATTTATTGAAAATACTTTTGGTGCGGAATATGTTAAAACCAGAAAATATACTACAAAAATAAAAGGAGCTCAAGAAGCTCACGAGGCAATAAGACCTACATTTATTGAAACTGAAACTATTGACGGAACAAAACAAGAGCAAAAACTATATGATTTAATTAGAAAAAGAACTATTGCCTCTCAAATGCAGGATGCCAAAATTGAAAGAACTATTATTACAATTAATAATGTTAATAATAAGATTAATTTTATTGCAACAGGCGAAGTTGTTGTTTTTGACGGATTTTTAAAATTATATATAGAGTCAACCGATGATGAAAATGCTGATGAAACGCAATCAATTTT
>JALOAQ010000106.1 GCA_023228725.1 Bacteroidales bacterium
TTTGCCTTACCGATTTTATATGCTCCAAGTCCAAAGGACTTGAATGTTAATAAGCCCGAGTGAAACTCGGGTTATTATATCTCTTTAAACAGCAACTCCGAAGGAGTTGAATTAAACCAAAAAACTCCGACTTTTAAAACTCGAACCGATTTGTGGGTGAAAAACGAAACATTTTTTAAAAATTTACGTATAATCTAGAATGGGGGTGTTGTTTTTGTAAAAAAGTGGGGTTTTGGCGGGATTTTTGCCATTTATTGCAAAAATCATGACAAAACAGGCGGAAAATAAAATTTAATTTTAGAAAACGTGAAAATTTAAATCTCAGCTGATTTTATTAATTAAAAACTCCGACTTTTAAAACTCGAACCGATTTGATGACAAAAAACGAAACTTTTTTATGAAATTTACGTATAATCTAAGATGGGGGTGTTGGTTTTGCAAATAAAGTGGGGGTTTTGGCGGGATTTTTGCCATTTATTGCAAAAATCATGACAAAACAGACGGAAAAATAAATTTTAATTTTAAAAAAGCAAAAATCTTAAAATCAAACTGCTAAACTTTATTTAATATTAATTATTGTATTTTTGTGGTAATTAATTAGTCAGTTTTCAATTATTATAGCTGGACAGTTTTGGATTATTATATACAATAAAACAAGTAAAGGTCAAGCCCTGCGGGTTTGCTAAAAAAATCTCCACCCTTTGGGTAGTATTTTTTTGCAAAACCTTGACTAGATTTTATTTTTCTTCCTTGATGGGTGGCTATCAATTTCAAAAAAGCAAAAAAATAAAATGTATGACAAATGTGTCAACTTTTTTTAGGACAAGACAAAAGCAAAAAGTCAACGATGTGTTGACACTTTGCTTTCTTTAGAGGGTGAAATTCCTTAAGGAATTTAATTTATTTGTAAACGATGTTGTGATACAATAAACGTCCCTTAGAGTGTAAACGATGTTATGATATTTAACAACTAAATACTAACAACAACCATCCCCGCTCCCACTGTTTCATTACTGGCTTCATCAATTAAAATCAAACTACCCGACACGTGGTTTTCCATATAATTATCCACAAATATTGGAGCAGTAGTTTTTAAACTTATTAGAGCTATATCGTTCATTTTCACAGTTTTATCTTCCAAATCTGGTTCAAGAGTATTTATATTTATTTTGTGTTTAAGTTCAGTAATTATACATCTAACTTCATTAGAAGAGTTTCGCAGAACATATTTACCTCTTAGCATCATTGGTTTTTCATTAAGCCAACAAATCATTACTTCAACTTCTTTTACTGATTTCGGTAAATTTTCTGTTGGGGCAATCATATTTCCACGCGAAACATCAATATCATCTTCTAAAACAATAGTAACAGATTCGCCGGATTTTGCTTCTAATAATTCTTTTTCAAAAACATTTATAGTTTTAATTTTTGATTCTAACATTGAAGGTAAAACAGTTACAGATTCGCCTACATATAATTTTCCGCCTGATAAACGACCGGCATAACCACGATAATCATGAAATTCATCAGTATTTGGTCGAATTACATATTGAACTGGGAACCTTGCATTTTTAGCTGAATAATCATCAGCTATTCTAACATTTTCAAGAAAATCCAATAAAGTCCCTTCTTTAAACCAAGATAAATTTTCAGATTTTTCAACAACATTATCTCCATATTTGGCACTTATTGGCATAATATGAATGTTTTTTGCATTAGTTTTTTTTGCTAATTTTTGCAAATCAATACTAATTTCATCAAATACTTTTTGACTAAAAGCCACTAAATCCATTTTATTTACACAAAAAACAATATGTTTTAGGTTTAATAAAGAAGCAATAAAAGTATGACGAATAGTTTGCTCAATAACTCCATTACGAGAATCTACCAAAATAATTGCCAAATCAGCTGTTGAAGCACCTGTTACCATATTTCTGGTATATTGGATATGTCCCGGAGTATCAGCAATAATAAACTTTCTTTTTGGAGTTGAAAAATATCTATATGCTACATCAATTGTAATTCCTTGCTCACGCTCGGCTCTTAAACCATCTGTTAAAAGCGACAAATCTATATCATCATTTCCTCTTCGTTTTGAAGTTTCAGTAATATTATCTAATTGATCTTCAAAAATTGATTTACTATCATAAAGTAGTCGACCAATCAAAGTGCTTTTTCCGTCATCTACAGAACCCGCTGTTGTAAATCTTAATAAGCCTATTTCAGGTTTAGAATTTTCCATTTTCATAAAATTTTAAAAATATCCTTCTTTTTTTCTATCTTCCATAGCTGCTTCACTCCTTTTGTCGTCAGCTCTACCTCCTCTTTCTGTAATTCTTGATGCTGCAATTTCTGAAACTATATCATCAAGTTTATTAGCGGTAGAAAGGCTTACACCTGTACAAGTAATATCACCTATAGTTCTGCATCTAACATCAAGTTCTACAACCTCTTCGTTTGGTTTTAATTGCATAAAAGGAGCCCAAGCCAACCAAACTCCATCTCTATTAAAAACTTTTCTTTTATGCGTATAATAAAGACTTGGCATTTCAATTTTTTCTTGCATAATATATTGCCAAACATCTAATTCTGTCCAGTTGCTAATAGGAAAAACCCTAAAATGTTCGCCTATATTTTTTCTACCATTAAAAATATTCCATAGCTCAGGTCTTTGATTTTTTGGATCCCACTGTCCAAACTCATCACGATGTGAGAAAAATCTTTCTTTAGCTCTGGCTTTTTCTTCGTCTCTTCTTCCGCCGCCAATAGCACAATCAAGTTTTAAATCCTCTATAGCGTCAAGTAAAGTTACTGTTTGTAATTTATTCCTACTTGCATTAACACCTGTTTCATCCACACATCTACCTTTATCAATAGAATCTTGAACTTTTGCTACAATAAGTTCGCAGCCTAATTCTTTGGCCAAATTATCTCTATACACAAGAGTTTCATCAAAATTATGTCCTGTGTCAATATGTAAAAGTGGGAAAGGTATTTTTGCAGGCCAAAAAGCTTTTTTAGCCAAATGTACCAAAACAATAGAATCTTTACCACCAGAAAATAAAAGAGCAGGACGCTCAAATTGTGCCGCTATTTCACGCATCACAAAAATTGCTTCATTTTCTAATTGTTTTAAATGACGGCTGTCAATTTTAATTTTTTTCTGCATTAAAAATATATTTTTAAATTATTCACCATGAGTATGTAAACCACATTCTTTACCAGAATTATTTTCCCACCACCAACGACCAGCTCTAAAATCTTCACCTGGCTTTATTGCTCTGGTGCAAGGCTCACAGCCAATACTTACAAAACCTTTGTGATGTAAAGAATTATAAGGAACATTATTCATTTGCAAATATTTCATTACTTCATCTAAAGTCCAGTGCAACAAAGGATTTATTTTTATTATTCCATATCCTAAGTCATTTTCAACAACATGCATTTCTGTACGCACTTGAGATTGTTCTGCTCTAAGTCCTGTAATCCAAATATCTTTTCCTTTTAAAGCTCTACGCAAAGGCTCAACTTTTCGAATATTACAACATTCTTTACGATTTTCTATGGATTCATAAAAACTATAAGGACCTTTTTTAGTCACTAAATCTTCAATTGCCTGAGTTTGTGGATAATAAACTTTGATTTCCTTTTTATATTTTTCAAGGCTTAAATTATGTACTTTATAAGTTTCAGAAAATAAACGACCTGTATCCAAACTCACAATTTGAATATTCAGATTATGTTTACAAATCATATCAGTTATCACCTGATCTTCTATCCCAAAACTTGTTGTAAATACAATATTATAATTATTTTCCGAAGCTATAGTTTTTAAAATATCTTCTGCTTCTAATCCTTTTAGTTTATTATTTAGTAAATCTATATTCATTTTGCAAATTTAAATAGAATTAGAGTTTCTTGCAATAAATATTCTACGAATCACGCGTCTTCTTAGCATATTATAATGTCTAACATATACTTTCATCCTTCCCCATCTTACGACATTCCAAGCTCTTTCATGTAAAAAATACATAAACATTTTTATAACAGCCTCCGCTACAGCAACTCCGCTGGCTTTTTGAATTGCTTTTGCATCATCATGAAAGAAAAAATAAGCAAGTAAAAAAGTGGTTGTTGAGGCAATTATACGCCATGTAATTGTTTTAGCAAGACTCTTTATAGGACGCTCTCTTACTTCTACTGATTCTTTTTTATGCCTGTTTTTTGCCATATTTTAATTTTACACAAAAAACGGAATTTTTAAATCTGATAAAACTAGTTTTTATACCTAAAAATATAAGTAATAATACGTATTTCTGAAAAATTGAAAATATTGTGTTAAAATTGAAAATTTAGAATATCAGCATTTATTTTCTTTTCAAATTCTATCATTAAAGCTCTTAAATACTGATTGTTAGAACCAAAATAAATTTCATTAATTTTTCTTACAGGTAAAACTTTTGGCGAAGTTCCTGAAATAAAAGCAGAGTCATAATTTTCAATTTCTGATAATGGAATATCCATTTCAACTAAATCTAAACCAAGAGATTTAGCTGATTCAATAACATATTTTCTACTTATTCCCAACAATATATCTTCAGGTTTAGCCGAAATAAGTTTCCTATCTTTAATAAAAAATAAATTGGAGCGAGAGCCTTCGCTTAAAAAATTGTTTTTATTTACATAAATTATTTCATAAACATTTTGCGTTTTAATTAAGCTATCAATATTTTCTCTTAGATTTTGATTCCATATTTTAAAATTAGGTTCTTCGCGAGTATGCAAGTGAGTTATTGTTTTTACTCCATTTTTATAATCATAATCACTTGGGTAGGAATATGGAATAACTAAAGTTTTTATTTCAAAATCACTTGAAGTATTATCAAAAATAATTTCAATTCTAATATTTCCTATTTTTAAATTATTTTTTTCAATCAAGTGTTTTATCTTGAGAATAAATGTATTGTAATCTAATTTAATATTTTTATTCTTATTTAAAATAGTATTACACAAACGTTGATAATGCTCTAAAGCAAATAAAGGTTTAAAGTCAATTATTCTTAAAACTTCGTAAGCTATCATAAAATAGAAATAGTTTTAATTAAAATTTCTGTTAATTTTGTTACAGATTTACTAAAATTATCTAATACGATTTCTATAGAAACTGGTTTTTCGTCAATTTTCCAACAATCATAATCTGTAACTATTGCAATAGCTGCATATGGTATTTCAGCCTCATTTGCTAAAGCAGTTTCAGGTGCAGTACTCATATTTATTAAATCAGCTCCCCAGATTTTAAACATTTGCGATTCAGCACGAGTTGAAAAACGCGGACCTTCAATACTTATCATTGTCCCTGATTTATGAATTTTTAAGTTACATAAATCAACTGCTTGAATAATTTTATTTCTTAAAACATTTGAAAACGGATCAGCCATAGGGCAATGCTTCATCTCGCCGGGTTTAAAATTATCATAAAAAGTATTTATTCTATGTTTAGTAAAATCAATAAATTGATCCAACAAAACAAACTCACCTGGCTGAAATTCTTCTTTTAAACTTCCGCATGCAGTTGTCGCAATAATATAATTACATCCTAAAAGCTTTAAGGCTGCTATATTTGCTCTATTGTTAACATTGCTGGGAGTTATTGTATGCTCATGCCCGTGTCGAGAAAGTAAAGCAACTTTTTTATCATTAATACTGCCAATAATTATCGCCGAAGAAGGCATACCATAAATAGTATCTACTTCTTTTACTTGAGGATTTTTCAAAATATCTGATTTTTCAAACCCCGTTCCACCTATTATTCCTATCATTTTTAATTTTAAATTTTCTACCAACACTAACAACTAACCACTAACAACTAACCACTAAATACTAAAAACTAACACTTAAGCAACAAAGATTTTTGAAGCGAGTTTAACATTTTACCTATTTCTTGAATTAAGTCGATTGCCCTATCAATATCCGAAGTATTCAAATAATTAATTCTTACACAAAGGAGTAATTGAGTTTCTAATTCAGCTTTTGAAGCTCTAGCTATTCTTAAAAATCGAATAAATTCTCTTGCAGATTTTCGACCTTGACCTTCTGCAATATTACTTGGAATAGAAATAGCTGAACGCTTAATCTGGTCACTTAATGAATACAATTCCTCTTTAGGCAAATTCTTAACCAAACGATAAACTTCCTCTACCAAATCCATAGACTTTTGCCAAACAATCAAATCTTTAAAATCTTTTATCTTTTCCATCTCTAAATTTTTTAAAAACTAACAACTAAATACTAAATACTAAATACTAAATACTAAAAACTAACCACTAAATACTAAAAACTAACCACTAAATACTAAAAACTAAATACTAAAAACTAACCACTAAATACTAACCACTAAATACTAACCACTAAATACTAAAAACTAATCATCATCTTCATCCTCCAAATCATTCAAATCATTCAACTCATTTAATGCTATATTTTTTAAAACAATTTTTTTCTTTTCATTTTTTGGTTTTTCCGCATCCAATTCCGGATTATCAATTAATTTTAAATCATATTTTAACAACTCACAATCAGGAAAATATTTTAAACCTCTATTCACTACATTTCTAGCGCTATCATAAAGAGGTGGTTCTTGATTTATTAGAAAATTCGCGTAATAATCAAAAGCATCTATCATAATAAAATCGCTATTTAACTCTTCCCTATTTTTTTCACTATCCATTTCTAAAAAAGTTTCTCTAATTATTGGATTCCCGTTTACTGTATCAGCAAGCATTACAGAAAACACACCTCCTAAAAAGTTGAAATTTCTATCTGTATAAACTTTCATTATTTTTCTTAAATATGAATTAGCCTTGGGAACGCGTTTTATTGACACAAAATGGTCTATATAATAAATTCCTGTGATAGCAACCTCTTCTAACATAAAGTTATTCTTAGGAAATATAATTTTGGCTTTTTTATCTTTCTTTTTTGCAATTAAAGAAAATTTTAACGCATAAGTATAAGCATTCAAATATTCAGGAACTTTATTAAGCAAAGTAGAATCTTCTAAACACAATAAAAAAACCTTAGCATAAGAGGCTCCTAAATATAAATTTACTTCAGGGTCATCTTTATACTTACTCTGCAAAACCATCCTCTCAGCTTTAAAAGCACAATCTTCCCACCTTTCTTCTGCATAAAACTTCTCTAATTTAGTTTGTTTACCACCAATTACTTGAGCATTTGAAAAGCCAGTAAAAACAAGTAATATTAGTATTAAATTCAATATTCTCATAGTCAAAAAAATTTGGGCTTAAAATATAAAAACTTTTGAAGTATTCAATAAGTATTTACCATATTATTATAAAAACTTATTAACTACTTAGAAAAATAAAATTTACAGTTTATCACTAAAAACTAATTTCAGTAATCTAAATAAAATTTTTATTTTTGTATTTTGATTTTCTAAAATGTATAGTAAAGTAGAAGCAGCAGAAATACGCAAAGAGTTTTGGATAGCTTTCGATGTTTATTCAAGAAAATATTTGGGAGCAAAACAAAAATGGACTTTATATAATACAGGTTTAAAAGATTTTGTGATGAAATTTGAAATCAATCGTCAATTTGCTCGGGTAATGCTTGCTTTTGAGAATAAAGATGAAAACAAAAGATTTGATAACTTCTTAAAATTAAAAGAATACGAACTTTTATACAATGATATTTTAGATGAAAATTGGATTTGGGATGAGCTATTAACCAACGATTCAGGAAAGTTTGTTTCAGCTTTATATAAACAAATTGACAATATTAACATTTATAGAAAATCTGATTGGAGCAAAATTTTTGAGTTTTTTGCTTTAAACATGCTTAAATTAGAGCAAGTTTTTGAAGAAGTTAAACCTTTTATTGAAGAATATATTAAATCTAATTAAATTATAAATTATGAATAAAAAATTATCCTTTTTATTAACAATCTTGCTTACTTGTATCAGCATTTTTAGCTTTACACAAAAGCAAATCGAAATTGAAGACCTTTATAAAAAAGGTGTTTTTAGACAAAATTATGTATTTGGGATTGAATCTATGAAAGATGGAGAACATTACACCAACTTAAACATGCCAAGAAATTCAATCATAAAATATTCCTATAACACAGGAAAGCAAGTTGAGCAAATATTTAATGCGAAAGATTTTGACTTAGAAGTTATTGATTGGATTTTTGATTATCAATTTTCAGCAGATGAAACTAAAATTTTAATAAGTTTTCAATACGAGCCAATTTATCGCCATTCTTATTTAGCCGAATATTTAATTTATAATATTAAGGACAAGTCTATAACTCGTTTATCTGAAAATGGAAAGCAACAATTGGCTTTTTTCTCTCCTGATGGTAATAAAATTGCGTTTGTTAGAGATAATAATATTTTTGTAAAAAATATTAGTATTGAAAATTCTCAAGAAATTAAACTTACAAATGACGGAGAAAGAAATAAAATTTTAAATGGAGCTCCTGACTGGGTTTATGAAGAAGAATTTAGCTACAACAAAGCTTATGACTGGTCAGCTGATAGTAAAAAAATAGCTTTTCTAAAATCTGATGAATCTGAAGTTAAAACTTTTACTTTTCCAATTTTTGGTAATTTATATCCTGAAAATTATGAGTTTAAATATCCAAAAGCTGGTGAGGATAATTCAAAAATTAGTTTACATATTGTTGATATAGAAACAAAACAGATAATTGAAGCCGATTTAGGTGATTTAGATGATATGTATATTCCCCGTTTAATGTTTACTCAACAAGATGATATTTTAGCAGCAGTAAAAATGAATAGGCTTCAAAATAAATATGAGCTTTTTACAATTAATGCAAATACTGGTAAATCTAAAGTAATTTTAACATTAAGCGACCCTAAATATATTGAAATAAATGATGATTTAAAATTTCTTAAAGATAAAAAGCATTTTATTTATTCACATGAAACAGATGGTTTTAGACATTTATATTTATATGATTTAAATGGAAATCTTGTAAAACAATTAACAAGCGGGAATTGGGAAATTACAGATTTTTACGGTATTGATGAAGTAAATAATATAGCATATTTTCAAGCTGCAAAATCCTCAGCTTTAAATCGTGAAATTTATTCAGTTAATTTAGATGGAAGTAATCTTAGACTTCTTACAAAACAAACTGGGACAAATTCAGCAAGTTTCAGCAATACTTTTAAATATTTTATTAACGATTGGAGCGATGCAAATACTGCAAATCAAATTTGTTTATATAATAATAATGGAGAATTAATTAGAGAATTAGAAACAAATAAAGCATTGATGAAAAAAGTTAATGAGGAGTATAAATTTGCTAAAAAAGAATTTTTCACTTTTGATTTGGAAGATGGCACAAAACTTAACGGATGGATGATAAAACCTAATAAAATAAAAAAAGGAAAGAAAAATCCAGTTTTCATGTATGTTTATGGCGGTCCAGGTTCGCAAACTGTAACTAATTCGTGGGATAGAG
>JALOAQ010000107.1 GCA_023228725.1 Bacteroidales bacterium
TTAAATAAAAGACCAAGAAAAAAATTAAATTATGAGAATCCTAAAAATATATTTTATAATTTTGTAAATAATTATGTTGCATTTGATTATTGAATCTGCCTTTAAAAATAAGTTAAAAAATATTTTGATTTTTAAAAATGGTATTCTATATTTGCATTTGAGTATTAAACATATTATTTATTTAAATTATTAAACAATGAAAAATTTTAAGTTATTTGTCGGTGTTTTTCTGATGATTGTTATTTTTGCTTCATGTACAACTTCTAACAGAGTAACTGATGGAAGATTTGTTCAAAAAAGGAAGTACAACAAAGGGTTTCATATTAACTCAACTAGTAGAGTAAAAGCAAAAGAAACAACAGTAAATTATGATTTAGCAGTTGCAGAACAAGCTCTTGTTGAAGCACAAGTAGAAGAAGTAGCTAAACCTAAAGTTCAAGAAAAAGTTGCTAATTTAAGCTACACTTCTAACCAAGAGCTAATAGTTCCGAATAAAGAAAACTATGTTTCTACAGAGGAAATTGTTGCAGCTAATACAAAAATTATTGAAAAATCAAATCTTGAAACAAAAGCAGCAAAGCAAGAATTTAAAAATCAAAAAAGATTTGACAAAAATTTACTTAAAAGCTTGCGTTATGCTAGTCCTGTGGCAACAAGCGGCGGGGATAACCAATTAGTAGCTTTATTGTTATGTATTTTTGTAGGTGTTATTGGCATACATAGATTTTATTTAGGTTACATAGGTATTGGTGTTATACAACTATTGACTGGAGGTGGTTGTGGAATTTGGACACTAATTGATTTAATTAGAATAATAACAGGAGACTTACAGCCAAACGGAGGACGCTACTCAAAAACTTTATAATTTTAGAATAATAAATGAAAAAAACTTCTAAAATTGTTTGGAAGTATATTAAAATAATTGTTTTAATTGCTATTCCTATTGTACTTTGGATTTTGCCTGCTAATTTTTTTGACCAAGGTAAAAGTATTAGTTTATTTGCATTGTTTGGTCTTGAAGATTTTATTTATTCTACCGGCATAACAAGGGCAATTATGCACTTAATGCATTTTGATTTTACTGGTGCTGCCGAATATAATAAACTTAGTTTTATTGTTTTGCCTTTACTATTTTTATTATGGCTAAAATTACTTTTAAGAGAGTTTGGTGTAAAAATTTTAAAATGGTTTTAAACTGTAATTTGAGTTTAGTTTTAATTTACTAAGTTTAGCCTGATTAGATATATTGAAAAAAAAAGGGCTGTCTCAAAACACCTTTTAAAACAATAAACTTTCAAGCTGTTTTAGAAGTGTTAAAATGCAAGGCTCTGAAATTGAGGACGAAGGCGCGTACAAAAGTAGGTGACTGAGTCCGAATATTGAAAGAAGCAGTTTGACACTTATGAGGTATCGCCATTTTTATGTTCATATTCTTTTGTTAGTTTTGTAACTAAAATATATTTTAAATTTTATGTATATACCTGAAAAATTAAATAAAGGAGATAAAATTGCAATTATTAGTCCTGCCGGTAGCGTAAATCCTGAATTTGTAAAATCTGCATCAAATTTAATAAATTCTTATCAGTTTCAAGCAATAGTTTTTCCTTCTTGCTTAAAAAAGAATTTTCAGTTTGCAGGTAAAGATGAAGACAGGTTACAAGATTTACAAAAAGCATTGGATGATGAAAATATTAAAGCAATTTTATGTTCAAGAGGTGGATATGGAATAATTAGAATTTTAAATAAACTGAATTTTGAAAAATTCTTAGAAAAACCAAAATGGATAATAGGATTTAGCGATATTACAAACTTGCATTTAGCTTTAAATAAATATAATGTAATGAGTATTCATGGTTTAATGACAAAAGCAATGCACGAAGTTCCTGAAACTGTGGCGGTAAAAAACATTTTTAAAATTCTTGAAGGAGAAAAAACAAAAATTATTTGCCAAAGTCATAAGTTAAATAAAAAAGGTGAAGTTGAAGCTGAAATTATAGGAGGAAATTTATCAATAATTTACAGCCTGCAAGCAACTGATTTTGAAATAGATACAGATAATAAAATTTTGTTTATAGAAGATCTTAACGAATATTTATATCATTTAGACAGAATGATGCTAAGCCTAAAACTTGCAAAGAAATTCGATAAACTTAAAGCCCTTATTGTTGGAAGTTTTTCAGATATGAAAGATAATCAAAATGCTTTTGGAAAAACTGCTTATGAAATTATTGCCGAACATATTGCCGAATTTGATTTTCCGGTTTGTTTTAATTTTCCGCTTGGACATATAAATAATAATATGCCCATAGTTTGTGGACAAAAATATAAATTGGAAATTGCAGATAAAGTTAGTTTGTACTGATTTTTCTTTATTTTTGCAAAATCATGGAATATAATTCAAATATACATTGCGAAATTTGTGGAAATAAAGATATTGAAAAATTTTCTTTAAAATATGATAGAAATGATTTTAAAATAAGTCATTGTCAAGTTTGCGAATTTGATTTTATCCCACAATTTTATAGAAAAGAAATTCCTTACGAAAATTATAGAGATGAGGCAGTATTAGAATCTGTTCGTAAAGGAAATAATTATATTAAATTTCGCAGACATAAGCTTAGAATTAAATTAATAAAAAAGTTTAAAAAAACAGGAAAACTTTATGATATAGGAGTTGGATGGGGACATTTTCTGCATGCAGCCCAAGTTTTAGGTTTCGAAAGTTCAGGAGTTGAAATTTCTGAGCTTATGTATCATTACGCAAGTCAAGATTTAAAATTAAATGTAGAACACGATGATTTTTATAATCTAAGCTTAGCAAAAAATAATTGGGATGTGGTAACAATGTGGGACGTGTTAGAGCATATTTCTGAGCCACAAAAAGCAATTAAAAAAATCAAGGAAATTCTTAAACAAGGTGGCTTGCTCATTTTACAAGTTCCACAAATAGATTCAAAAGTTGCAAAAAAACAAAAGCAAAACTGGTCTATGATGTCTATTGAACATATTAATTATTTTTCTAAAAAAAGCATAAAAAACCTTTTAGAAAACAATGGTTTTGAAATTATTAAAATCAAATCTTCTTATGAATTAAAATTGTTTTTAATGTTTACAGTTTTGCCTTGGATAAAACGTAGAAAATCAAAACAACAAGATAAAAAACTTGAAATTACAAATGCAGATAGACAAAATTTCTTTAATAAATTTACTAAGTTTCCTAAATTTATTATTTGGCTTGGCTTATTAGCTCATGATTTAATATATAATTTTATGTCTGCAATAAATTATGGTGAAGAAATGATTGTTGTAGCAAGAAAAAAATAAAGATATGAAAGAATTAAAAAAAACTGTGATTTTTGATTTTGATGGTACACTTGCAGATACTTTGGAAGTTATGCTGGCAATTTTTAACAGAATAGCACCAGAATATAAATGTAAACAAGTTGAATTTTCTGAAAAAGAAAAATATTTGGGTTTATCTATTCCAGAATTACTAAAAGAAGTAAATGTTTCAATGCTTTTGTTACCAAGATTAGCATTAAGAATGAAAAACGAACTTACAAAAGAATTACATAAAGTGTCTGCTTTTCCGGGTATTGAAGAAAGTTTACATAATTTAAAGGAAATTGGATATAGTTTGGGTGTAATGAGTTCAAATTCAGTTAAAAATATAAATGCTTTTTTAAAACGAAATTCATTATTTGAGCTATTTGATTTTATTCATTCCGGGAAAAATATTTTTGGAAAGGATAAAGTTATTTCTAGAATACTTTCAAAATATAAAATACCAAAAGATTCAGTGGTTTATGTAGGAGACGAGCATAGAGATATTGAAGCAGTGAAAAAAATTAATATCCCAATTATTTCTGTTACTTGGGGGTTAAACTCAAAAGAA
The DNA here is from genome assembly GCA_023228725.1 of Bacteroidales bacterium. Taxonomy (GTDB): domain Bacteria; phylum Bacteroidota; class Bacteroidia; order Bacteroidales; family ML635J-15; genus Bact-19. The sequence continues at coordinate 3,896 of JALOAQ010000107.1, forward strand.
TTATTAGAAAAACATAAGCCTAACTTAATAATTAGCCAAGTAAGTGAATTGTGTAAAAGTGTAAAAGAAATAATTCCAATATATTAATACAAATATTTGGAATGATTATAAAATTGCTTTTATAAACTTTTAACCACTAAAATTCTGGCTTTAACATCTCCGGGGTTATTAATACAATGATAACTTCCTGCTGGACATACAATAAATTCATCTTTTTCAGCAAATTCAGTTTTATCATCAATAATAACTTCTGGTTTTCCTTCCAATATATAAAAATAAGCAGGAATGTCTATTTTTACTTTTGCTAATGATTTTCCTGGTTCAAGTTCTAAATGCAAAAATTCAGTTTTATCATCTATATTTAAAACTCTAACATCTGCATTAAAGGGATTTTCACGTTTTTCAGCATTTTTAAAGATAATTTTTTTCATATTCTGCTATGCTTTTATCATAATTAGCATCATTTTAAATTTCTCTAATGCGTTTACTGCATGAGGAATATTTGCAGGCATAATTATCATTTCGCCAGCTTCAACAATATTTGATTTTCCGCCAATTATAACTTCCGCTTTTCCGTCTGTTACTAATATCATAGCATCAAATGGAGCTGCGTGTTCGCTTAAAGCTTGACCTTTATCAAAAGCAAAAAGACTAAGATTGCCTTTTTCTTTTTTAAGAATAGTTTTACTTACAACAGAGCCGTTTTGATATTCTATTTCGTCTTGAGCCCTAACTGATTTTGAAATTGGAAATGAGTTTGTATTCATATTTATAAAATTTAATTTTTTGTAAAAAAATATAAGTTTTTCGATTAACAAAAGAAATTGAGAATAGTTTTAAATTAATTTGGTTTTTACTAAACTTTAGCATAAAATCTTGCAAAAAGAATAATTTACAAACAAAATTAGCAAAAAAAACAAAAAAGTTTAAACAAAATGAGTATTTTGCATGTTTTTAAACTAAATTTGTCGGAATAATTTATTTGAAATGAAAAGAAACATTCTTATTTTATTTTTTCTTCTTTATTCTTTGAGTTTTTATGCTCAAGAAAAAGATAGTATTCCTATGGAATCCATGGATATTCCTGTTATAACGCTTACAGAAAGTGAGTTGGAAGACGATATGCAAAGTCAAAATATTTCAGGACTTTTACAATCTGTCCAAGATGTTTATATGAATACGGCTGGCTATACTTTTGGGCAAGCACGTTTTAGAATTAGAGGCTACGAAAACGAAAACTTTTTAGTTTTAATGAATGGCTTGGTTTTAAATGATGCTGAAACTGGTCGTGCTTTTTATAATTATTGGGGTGGGCTAAACGACGCAACAAGAAATAAAGTTACTACATCAGGTTTGCACTTTTCTGATTATAGTTTTGGAGCTTTAAATGGGGTTAGTAATATTTTAACAAGGGCCTCCGACTATCGCCCAGGTTCAAGTATAAATTATGCTATAGCCAACAAAAGTTATAGAAATAGGATTATGCTTACTCATGCCACTGGTTTAATGGATAATGGTTGGGCTTTTACTTTTTCAGCTTCATCGCGTTGGGCTCAAGAAGGATATGTAGAAGGAAGTTTTTATGAGGCTTATGCTTATTTTTTAGCAGCTGAAAGAAAAATTAACGACAAACATAGCGTTAATTTAACTGTTCTTGGTGCTCCATCACGTAGTGGAAGAGGAGGGGTAGCAACTCTTGAAGCATACGAATTAAGCGGAGACAATTTCTATAATCCTAATTGGGGTTATCAAAATGGAGTGAAGAGAAATTCAAGAGTGGGAAATACTCACCAACCACGAGTTTTATTATCGCATTATTGGAAAATTAGACAGGATATGCAATTAAATACTTCGGCTTCGTATTTGTTTGGACGAAGCGGTGTTACTGCCCTAAATTGGTATGATGCTGCAGATCCACGACCAGATTATTATAGAAATCTTCCAAGTTATTATCAAGAAGGCGATTATATGTTTGAGCTTCTTACCGACAATTGGTTAAATCAAGAAAATTATGGACAATTAGATTGGGATGAGTTTTATTTTGCAAATAGAAAAAACTTATATACAATAGTAGATGAGAGTGGAATTCAAGGAAATAATCTTACTGGAAACAGAGCTAAATATATTATCGAAGAAAGAAGAAATGATGTAAAAAGATTTGATTTTAATTCTAATTTAAGTAAACAACTTGGAGAAAATGGTAAATTAGTAGCCGGTATCAATATTATGTCAAATAAAACTCATAACTTTAAGGTAATCAACGATTTGTTGGGTGCTGATTGGTGGGTTGATATTGACCAATTTGCGGAAAGAGATAATGCAGACGATGAATATTATATTCAAAGTGATTTGGATAATCCTAATAAAGCTGTTAAGGAAGGAGATGTGTTTGGATATTATTATATTTCAAATATTAATAAAGCTGATGCTTATGGGCAAGTAGAGTATAAATTAAATAGAATAGACTTTTTTGCAGCCTTAAATCTTTCATATACTGATTTTTGGAGGACTGGTAAAATGCAAAACGGAAAATTTCCCACTAATTCTTATGGTTCTTCGCCTCATAAAACTTTTTTTAATTATGCCACAAAAGCCGGAATTAATTATAAAATTACAGGGCGAAACTTTCTTATTGCCAATGCTGCATATATGACACGGGCTCCATATTTTAGAAATTCTTATGTATCGCCAAGAACTCGTGATAATGTTGTTCCTAATCTTTCGAGTGAAGAAATTTTTACAGGAGATTTAAGCTATTTGTATCGTTCGCCTTATATACTCGCAAAAATTACTGCTTATTATACAGAATTTCGTAATGCTATAGAAAGTAAAAATTTCTATCACGATGAGTTGCGTACTTTTGTAAATTATATTATGACTGATGTGGATAAAGTACATTATGGCGGAGAATTAGGCATTGAGGCAAAACTTTCGCCAACTGTAAACTTGACCACAGCTTTTGGATATGGAAAATATTTGTATAATAATAGACCTAATGTTACAATAGTAGCCGACAACTCTGCCGAAGTCCTTGCAGATGAAAGAAGTGTTTATATTAAAAATTATCATATTGGTGGAAGTCCAGAAATGGCTGCATCAATTGGTGGTAGATATAATGCACCCAAATATTGGTTTGTAGGCCTTAGTGGGAATTATTTTGCAAACTCTTATGTTTCTTTAAATCCAGAAAGACGAACAGAAGAAGCTTTAAATATGTTTGTGGATACTGACCCACAAATTGAAATGATTTTAGAACAAGAAATGCTTAGTTCAGGATATACAATTGATATTTGGGGTGGTAAATCATGGAGAATTAAAAGAAAATATACAGTGGGATTTAATTTGAGCATTAATAATATTTTAAATAATACTAAATTTTTAACTAATGGTTTTGAGCAATTAAGGTTTGATAAAACAAATATTGACAAATTCCCTAATAAATATTATTATATGTACGGAAGATCGTATTTTTTAAATGTTTATCTTAGATTTTAATTAAAAAAACACAATAAAATGAAAAATAAATTATCAATATTAATATCTTTTAGCCTTATTATAATAGGCTTTGGCTTTTATTCTTGTGAGAAAGAATTAGATAGACCGCCTATAAAAGAATTAGATGAAACAAAAATTTTAACAATCAAGGATTTGTATGATATTCAAGCTGAAAATGGAGACGATTATGTTTTTGTTGATGAATATATGTTGTTTGCTACTGTGGTAATGGACGACTCAAGCGGAAATATTTATAAAGAGGCATATTTACAAGATTCTACAGCTGGCATAAATGTTTATAAAATTAGTCATGCAGGTGCTTTGGAAGTAGGTCAATATGTAAGAATAAATTTAAAAGGAAGTAGTTTGAAAAATTATAGCGGAAAAATGGAATTGATTTTTGCAGATGTTTTAGATTTTAGAAAATCTATGGTAGTGCAAAAATATAATCAATATATTGAGCCTGCTGAAGCAAGATTAGATGAAATATATGAAGGCAAATGGGATTGCCAGCTTGTAAAGTTAAAAAATGTTGAGTTTATTCCTGCCGATACAAGTAAAACTTATGCTAATTTAGGCGGAAATTCTTCACAAAACCGAAGTCTTAGAGATTGTACAGGAAAAACAGTGATTATTAGAACAAACGACAGATCTAAATTTGCAGGAAATCCGCTTCCAACTGGAAATGGTGATGCAATTGGAGTAATTACTAAATTTATAAATAATAATAATGTAGTTACATGGCAATTGTTAGTTCGTGACCCTGAAGAAATAATGTTAAATAATCCACGTTGTGGTTCTTAAAAATTTGTATTATGAGAAAATTTAAAATATTAACAAAATTCATTTTTGCAATATCGCTTGCAATATTTGCTTTAAGTTTAAATTCTTGTATCCATGAGAATTTTGAAGAGCCAGCTATAACTAATATTACAGAAGGCACAAGCTTAAACTTAGACCAAGTTTATCAAATTTTTAATGATAGCGTTTTAAGTCTTGGAAAGCAATCTTATAAGTTTGAAGATGATTATTCAGTTTGTGCTGTGGTTTCTATGGACGATAAAAGTGGAAATATTTATAAATCTGCTTATGTACAAGATATTAGTAAAGGAATAAATTTGCATTTGATGTCTTCTGGCGGACTTTATGAAGGCGATTCTATCAGAATTAAGCTTCAAAATTTGGTTTTAAGTGAATATGCAGGAATGCTACAAATTGATTCTGTGCTTGTGGACAAAAATATTGTAAAATTAGCAACTTTGAAAAATTTAAAACCTCAAACTGTTACAATAGACCAAATACTTACAGGTCAGTATATTGCAAAACTTGTTAAAATTGAAAATGTTCAATTTGTTGAAGCTGATTTAGGAACACAATATGCTGATGCAGTAAATTTAATTACTTTAAATAAAACCTTAGAAGATGAGCAAGGAAGAAATATTATAGTTAGAACAAGTGGCTATGCAAGTTTTGCAAAAATGGATATTCCTTCAGGTAGAGGAGATATAATTGCTGTAGTTGGTAAATTTAATGACGATTGGCAATTGTTTATTCGATCTATTTATGAAGTTAAATTTACTAAAAGACGATTTGGTGATGTTGATACAAACTTTAGTGAAGATTTTGCAGGTATTACAAATGGTACTGAATTAGATTTAGATGGTTGGTATAATATTGCAAAAACAGGTTCTCTAAAATGGATGGGATTTAATAATGCTCAAGGTGCAGAATATGTAAAAATTGATGGAAACAGCTCTGCTTCAGAAGCTTACTTGATTTTACCTAAACAAAATTTATCTAATAATAAAATTTCTTTCCGTACCAGAGCAGGAAATCTTGTTGGTGCTAAATTAGAATTGGTAATTTCTAATGATTTTAATGGTTCAAATATTGAAACAGCAACATGGACAGTAATTCCAGCAAATTTTGCAACAGCTCCAACAAGTGGTTTTGGAAATTGGCTTGAGTCGGGTGAGGTTGACTTAAGTTCATATTCAGGTAAGTATTATATAGGTTTTAGATATATTGCTCAGCTTGGCCAAAAAGCTAATTTTATGCTTGATGATATTTTAATTTATTCTAACG
>JALOAQ010000108.1 GCA_023228725.1 Bacteroidales bacterium
TAGGAGATAAAACCTCTAAATCAAAAGGTAATTGGAATTCAAAATTTAAAAATAAAAATCCAAAAGAATTTAAGTTAAGTGTTAAAAAAGATGGTGGAGATGTGGATGCAATTACTGCTGCAACTATCTCATCAAGAGCTTATTGCGATGCCTTACTAAGAGCTTATGATACTTTTATAAAATATTATAATGAAACAAAAATAGAAGAAAACAATAATAGTGCAAATTTACAAACTGAATTAGAAACAAATGAAATAGAGAAAGGAGAAAACGAATAATGAATCAATGGAAAAATTTTACAAAAGGATTTATTAAAGAAAATCCAATTTTAGTTTTAATACTAGGAACATGTCCTACTTTAGCAACAACCTCATCAGCTATAAATGGTATTGCAATGGGCTTGGCTACAACTTTCGTGCTTGTTGGATCTAATGTTGTAATTTCATTAATTGCAAATATGATTCCTTCAAAAGTTAGAATACCTGCTTATGTTGTAGTTATAGCATCTTTTGTTACAATTATAGACTTAGTTATGCAGGCTTATGTTCCGGCAATTTATGAAACTTTAGGTTTATTTATTCCTCTTATTGTTGTAAACTGCATTGTGCTTGGTAGAGCCGAAGCTTTTGCAAGCAAAAATACAGTTACCTCTTCATTTTTTGATGGATTAGGAATGGGACTTGGATTTGCAATGGCTTTAGGAATTTTAGGAGCAATTCGCGAAATTCTGGGTGCTGGAGAAATATTTGGCTTTAAATTTATGAATCAAGGTGCTTTAGTGTTTGTATTAGCACCAGGAGCCTTTATTGCATTGGGATATCTTATAGCTTTAGTTAATAAACTTAAAAAATAAAGATTATGGAATATATTTTAATAATTATATCAGCAATATTAGTTAATAACGTTGTACTTGCTCAATTTTTAGGAGTATGTCCTTTTCTTGGAGTTTCTAATAAAGTTTCAACCTCAATGGGAATGGCAGGAGCTGTTACTTTTGTAATTGTTTTGGCAACAATAGTAACATATTTATTATATCAATACATATTAGTTCCACTAAATATTACATACCTACAAACTATTTCTTTTATATTAGTAATAGCTGCATTAGTGCAAATAGTAGAAATTATTCTAAAAAAAATAAGTCCCTCTCTCTATCAAGCTTTAGGAATATTTTTGCCTTTAATCACCACAAACTGTGCCGTACTTGGTGTTGCAATTTTAGTTATTCAAAAAGATTTTAATTTATTACAAGGCGTAGTTTATGGTGCAGCAATTTCTGTTGGTTTTGGACTTGCCTTAGTTATTTTAGCAGGTATTCGCGAACATTTAGACAAATTAAATGTACCAAAAGGTATGAGAGGCGTTCCAATAGCACTTGTGGTTGCAGGCATATTAGCACTAGCTTTTATGGGATTTACAGGAATTGTATAAATAAGTTTTAAAACAAATTTTAATTTTATAATTTTGAGGCATAATTAATGCCTCTTTTTTTATTATGGATAAACGACTTACTGAATTTAAAAAACTTCTTGACATAATGGATGAGTTAAGAATTAAATGCCCTTGGGATAGTACACAAACTAACGAAAGCCTAAAAACTCTAAGCATAGAAGAAGTTTATGAACTTGCAGATGCTATTTCAAAAGAAAATGATGATGAAATAAAAAAAGAATTAGGCGATATTTTATTGCATATAGTGTTTTATGCTAAAATTGGGCAAGAAAAAGGAAGTTTTGATATTTACGATGTTATAAAATCTATAAACGATAAATTAGAATTTAGACACCCACATATTTTTGGAGATGTAAAACTTGCAACAGCAAAAGAAGTTGAGGAAAATTGGGAAAGAATAAAATTAAAAGAAGGTAAAAAGAAAACAGTTTTGGGTGGTGTGCCAAATGCATTACCAGCAATGATTAAAGCTCATAGAATTCAAGATAAAGCAAGAGGCGTAGGATTTGATTGGGAAGAAAAAGAACAAGTTTGGGATAAAGTGAAGGAAGAATACCTTGAAATGATAGATGAGTTAAAAAATAATAATACAGAAAAATTTGAACAAGAGTTTGGCGATTTCATGTTTTCAATAATAAATGCAGCCCGACTGTATAATATAAATCCTGAAAATGCTTTAGAAAAAACAAACAAAAAATTTATAACTAGATTTAATTATTTAGAACAAAAAACCATAGCTCAAGGCAAAGACCTAAAAAACATGACTTTGGACGAAATGAACGAAATTTGGGAAGAGAGTAAAGCTATTAAATAAATAGAATGAGCATTTTTCTCATAATAATTTTTATAGTATTTTGCATTTCTACAAGTGTTCAATTATTTTATTATCTTTATTTATTTCCAAGTGTAATTTTTAAAAAAGAAAACCTATCTGCTTCAACTAACGACGAGCCAGTAAGCATAATTATTGCAGCAAAAAACGAAACCGAAAACTTAGAAAAAAATCTTCCAAAAATTTTAAACCAAAACTTTAACGAATTTGAAGTTATTGTTGTTTTAGACCAATGTACTGACAATTCTTTAGAAATTTTAGAGAAATTTCAAGCAGAAAATAAAAATTTAAAAATTCTTAAAACTCAAACTCCAAATATTGGTAAAAAACATGCACTAAGCTTAGGAATTGAAAATGCAAAACACGAAAAATTAGTTTTTATTGATGCTGATTGCTATCCTGCACATAATAACTGGCTAAGACATATTTGCTCAAAATTTTCGACAAATAAAAAAATTGTTTTAGGCTTAGGAATGTTTGAACCTGAAAACAATTTATTAAATTCTTTCATTCGCTATGATGCTCAACTAATTGCACTAACATATATGTCTTCTGCCAAAAAGCTAAAACCATATATGGGAGTTGGGCGAAATCTTGCCTATTCTAAAAAATTATGGATAGAAAATTCAGGTTTCGAAAGTCATTTAGACATTGCAAGTGGCGATGATGATTTATTTATTATTGAAGTTGCGACAAAGAAAAATACAGCAATATGCACTCATCACGAAAGTATAAGTTTATCAAAAACTAAGGAAACTTATAAAGCGTTTGTCAAGCAAAAAACACGACATTTAAGCACTTCTAAAAAATATAATTTATACGAAAAAGTTATATCTGGTTCTGAATTAATTAGTAGATTTTTATTTTTAACATCTGCAATAATTTTACTCTCAAACAATGCTTTTCTTTTAATTATAAGTATTTGTTTAATATTAAGAATATTAATTATCTCTGTTATTTTAAAAAAATTTAGTTTAAAAATAAAAAATAAACTACCAGTTTTTTATATCATTATTTTTGATAACTTTGCATTAATTTTTTATTTACAAGTTTTAATTAAAAAAACGTTTTTTAAAGCAAAAAAAAATCAATGGTAGAACCTAGTGATTTTTCTGCAAAAGCAAGAAAAAATCTAAATATTGCTGAGCAAAACTTTATTGACGACAAAAAAGGACATTAACGACTCTATGATTAATCTTTGTCTGTCTTTTTTTTGTACCCGAACAAGGCTGCAAAAAGACCAAAAATCAAACTGCCAATTATACTTGTCAACAAAACATTTTTAGTAACAAGCCAAGGCTCTCCAAAAATAAAATTAATTGTCGGCATAACAAGTAAGACAATAACAAAACAAACCAATACGCTTGTGATAACAAATCTTGCTCTTGTTTTTAAAACAAAATTTCTAAACTTATTCATATATAAAAATTTTTAAGGTTTAACTATAAATAATCAAATGATTTAATAATAGAATTAGCCACGCTACAAGAAACGGCACCAGCTGTTGCACCAGGCATAGCTCCTATACCTCCAACAATTGCTCCAGCACATGCACCTCCTATGCCACCTCCCACTGCTCCTTTGCCATCTTCAATAGCTACAGGTTTTATGTAGTCGTTCCAAGCCTTTTTAACTCCCTCCCAAAAACTAGTTTTTAATTGTATTTTATGCGAACCCCATAATTCAATTGAACCAATATAAACTTCATAAAATAATTTTACAAAAAAATAATCCGCGTAATACAGTAATTCTTTTGAAATTGACTTAAAGACCTCATCCATCTTTAGACAAAATTCTTCAAAAGAACTGGATTCTTCTATGTAAGAATTAGAAATAACAATAATTTGTTCAATGAGTCTACAAATATTACTAACATTCAACAAAGGAAATACACTTAAATTAAAAGAATAAAAACTCAGTTTCAAACCTTCCGTATCTGAAATTTTGGAAGACACTTTCAAATAATTTTGAGCACCTTCATAAGTTAATAAATAAGGAGGAAATTGCGGTTTGGGATTCCAAGGAAATGGAAATGGGGGGAGGAAAAACGTTGACTTATTTTCCTCATTATCAGCAATATACTTTCTTATTTTTTCATTAATAAAAAAGAGCATTGATTGATAAGAATTAGCGTCCAACTTCATTCCGACATCTTTAGATTTTAAAAAATCAGTAATAATTAAATTATGTAAAGATGAAACTTTCTTTGAAATTTCATCAATTTTTTCTTTTGTAAAATCATCAAAAAACATAGTAAATAATTTTAAATATTTGACAAATAAAGACTTACACTGGCTAATGCATATACCTCCTTTCTAATATAGCCATTTTAAAGTTAAAAACTATTTAGCAAATATATTATATTTTTGTATTATAACAAAAAATTACCCTATTTTTTTATTGTCTCACAAATGTCAGCAAACACTACACAAAAAGCAACAAAAACACAGAATTTTACACTCATCACGAAAGTATAAGCCTATCTAAAACTAAAGAAACTTATAAAGCGTTTGTTAAGCAAAAAACACGACATTTAAGCACTTCTAAAAAATATAATCTTTATGAAAAACTTATCTCTGGCTCTGAATTAATTAGCAGATCTCTATTTTTAATATCAGCAATAATATTATTATCAAATAAAGTTTTCATTTTACTTATAAGTATTTTCATAGCATTAAGGATAGTAATACTTGGTTTTGTTTTAAAAAAATTCAGCTTAAATATTAAAAATGACTTATCGATTTTTTATATTATAATATTTGATAACTTTGCAATAATTTTTTATTTACAAGTTTTAATTTATAAATTGTTAAAAGCAAATAAGATTCAATGGTAGAACGCAGTAATTTTTCAGCAAAAGCTATTAAAGATTTAGAAATTGTGGAACAAGCCCTTTCGGGTAATGATAAAGCCTATGGTCAATTATTAGACCGCTATCAAGATTCTATTTATTTTTTACTTTTAAAAAAAATTGGAAACGAAAATGACGCAGAAGATTTAACTATGGAAACTTTTGCAAAAGCTTTTAACAATCTTGCTCAATACACACCTAACTATGCGTTTAGTACTTGGATATTTAGAATTGCAATTAACAACTGCATAGATTTTATCAGAAAAATTAAAGTTAGACCGCATGCTATTGATACGGCTGTAGATTTTCACGATCCTGATAATGTTAATTTTACTTCACCAAACCTTGGACCCGAAGATTTAATAATAAAACAACAAAAAGCAACAGAATTAAAAAATATAATTAAAACCTTAAAACCAAGATACGCTACACTAATTGAATTAAGATATTACCAAGAACTAACTTATGAAGAAATTGCTCAAAAATTGCAATTACCAATAGGAACTGTAAAAGCACAGCTATTTAGGGCAAGAGAATTATTAGCTCCACTCTTGGTTAATAAAAATAAGTAAAATTAATGCAAGAAGTTTTATTAAAATATTTTCCAAAACTAAACCCAACACAATTAGAACAATTTAAAAACTTAGAAAAAGTTTTTCCTGAATGGAATAATAAGATTAATTGTATTAGCAGAAAAGACATAGACAATTTATTTATACATCATATTTTACATTCACTTTCCATAGCTTTAAAATTTGAATTTGACGAAACCCATACAATTGCAGATATAGGCACAGGCGGAGGATTTCCTGGACTGCCACTTGCAATTATGTTTCCAAAAGCAAAATTTGACTTAGTTGATAGCATAGCAAAAAAAATTACTGTTGTTTCGGCAATGAAAAACGAATTAAATTTACAAAACGTTAATGCAATTAATTCAAGAGCTGAAATATTAAAACCTAAATACGATTTTGTAATTAGCCGAGCCGTAACTGCCTTCCCAAATTTTTATAATTTAGTGAAAAATATAATTTTAAGCAAAACCAAGCACAATAAACAAGGAATTATTTATCTAAAAGGTGGAAATTTTGATGAAGAATTAAAAGAATTCAAAAATTTTAAAATCTTCAACATTTACGAACTTATGAATTATCAACACTTTGAGACAAAAAAAATGATTTACCTTCCTGTTAATAAAAAAACTTTGTAAAAATTTTTGAATAAAAAATAAAAATACTATTTTTGCAGTCCATAAATATTTATTGATAACATTTTAAAAAGATATAAAAATGAAAAGGACATTTCAACCTTCTAATAGAAAAAGAAGAAATAAACACGGGTTCAGAGAAAGGATGTCATCTGTTGCCGGACGTAAAATATTAGCGGCCAGAAGAGCAAAAGGTAGAAAAAGATTAACAGTTTCAGACGAAACGCGTCATAAACGGTAAAATTCATCATTAAAATATTAAAAAAACTGCTTTATTATTTATAAATAAAGCAGTTTTTTTATAAATATCTCTTATATTTTATTTGAAAACAAAACTTAAATATTTGATTTTCAAACTTTTGAAACTATAGAACAAAAAATATTATTTTTTTTTTATTTTTATCAAATTTTCCTATAATTACAAAAAAATTAGTATATTTGCACCGATAATTTTATGTTTAACTAAATAATTGATTTATGAAACACTTAACACTTTTTATTTGTGCAATATTTCTTATTACAGGGCTATTTGCACAGGAGGTTGACATGAAATCAAAACGTGGCGAAAACATTTTACCAAAAGCAGGTGAATTTGCGCTTGGTATTGATGCTATGCCAATAGTTGATTATTTTGGCAACCTTTTCAACGGGACTACGGGAAATAGTGCAGCTTTCAATTTTATCCCTACTTTAAACAATACTAACGCCACAATTTATGGCAAGTATTATTTAGAAGACCAGGTAGCTATCAGAGGCTCATTAAGAATTGGACACATTAATTTTTACGACAGAGAATTTGTTACTATGAACTTGCAAATTCCAAACCCTGACGCTAAAGTTACTGACGTTTACCACGGCAATGCAACTAATATTGTGCTTGGCGGTGATTACTTAATGTATCGCGGTAAAGGTAGAGTACAAGGATATTATGGCGGTGGTGCTTTTATTAACTACAACTCTTGGAAAGACTCATTTAAGTATGGTAACGAAATGAATGAAGAGTTTACTACTCCTTCATATTACGACTTTCTTGTTGCAGACGCTGAAGTTTCAGGCAGTCAAAGAGTTTTAGCTCAATATAGCAATAACGATTTAGGCCTTACCTTACGTGGCGTTGTTGGTGTTGAATATTTTTTCGCTCCAAAAATTTCTATAGGCGGAGAAATGGGATTAGGATTTAATCTAAGTAAAGATGGTGGATATACAACTACTGAAACTTGGACTGGTTCTGGTCGTGAAGTAAAAACAGAAAAACTAGCAGTAGATAGTTTTATAGGAATTGACACTTTCACTTCAGGAAGTTTATTTGTTATGTTCCATTTTTAATTTTAAAAAATAGTATTAATTTAAAAAATTTATAATTATGAAAAATATATTATCAATAATTTTAATTGCCGCTTTTGGCTCATTATTCGTATTAAACAGCTGTAAAAAAGACACTTACGAAGAAGTAGAATTAAAAACTGTTACAATTTCAGGAACAGTTTATGCTGACCTTGATATAACTAGTGCAGGTGTTGAAAAAGTTGGTGCCGGGACAAAAATTATCTTCCGTATAGATTCTAAAGATTTAGTACAAGCTCCTGTTGCTGGACATGTTTATGAAATTTTACAATATGAAACTACTACAAAAGACGAAGGTAAATATGAAATTTCTTTACCAACTGTTAAATTTAAAGACGTAACCGTAGATATAATTCCTGTCGATTTTGAAAAAGCTCAAAAAACAGGTGCTGATACATATAAAGATAAAGTTTATACAGGTAATACTGCTCAAATTAAAACTAGAGAAGGAGGAAGATATTTTCAAGATCTAACTTTCAACTAATAATTAAATAAACAAAACACATTATAAGAAATGCTCTCAAACGAGGGCATTTTTTGTTTACGAAAAATCATGACAGAAGAATTTTTACATTATATTTTTAAAAATCGGCTTTGGGATAAAAGCCATGAACTTACCATTAAAGGAGATAGTTTAGAAATAATTGATACAGGAATGTACAATACTGATTCTGGTCCGGATTTTTCAAATTCTAAAATAAAAATTAATGATAAAATTTGGGTAGGAAATGTTGAAATACATATAAACGCTTCGGATTGGTATAAGCATAAACACGATAAAGATTTAGCCTATGGAAATGTAATTTTACACATAGTTTTTAACGCTGACAAACCTGTTTTTTTAAAAGATAATAGCGAAATACCATGTTGGGAAATAAAATTCCCTCATATAATATATAATAAATACGCTGAACTTAAAAACTTAGAAAAAGCTATCCCCTGTGCGGACTATATTGAATTAGTTGATGAAAACATAAAAAATCTATGGCTAGAAAAAATGGCAATAGAAAGACTTGAAAATAAAGTTAAATATTTAGAAAATCTTTCATTAAAAACAAATAATAATATAGAAGAAATTTTTTATATTAGTTTAGCCCGTAGTTTTGGCTTTGGAACAAATTCTAACGCTTTTGAAAACTTAGCTTTTTCATTACCAATAAAAATTCTACTAAAATATATAGATGATAATTTAAAGATAGAAGCCTTACTATTTGGACAATCAGGATTATTACCAGAAAAATCGGATTTTGATTTTGTGAAAAAATTAATTACAGAATACAAGCATCTTGCAAAAATTCATAAATTATCAGCTATAAGTTCTGTTGAATGGAAAAAATCGAAAATGCGTCCTTCAAATTTTACTCAAATTAGAATAGCACAATTTGCAAACCTAATTTCAATATTTAAAGACTTGGTTTTTTCAATTACAAATTTTCAATTATGTGAAAATACAGCTAATTTATTGAAACTCAATGTTTCAGATTTTTGGAAAAATCATTATACATTTGAAAAAGAAACAATTAAAACAAACTCAAAATTTAGTAAATCTGCCAAAGATATTATTAGCATAAATACTTTAATTCCATTTGCTTATTTTTATTTTAATAAATATTCCAATAATATAATTGAAGATAAAATTATAAGCTGGTTAGAAAGTATAAAAGCAGAAAGCAATAAAGAAGTTAGAGAATGGGAAAAGCTTGGATTTTCAAATAAAAATGCCTATGAATCTCAAGCACTTTTACATTTAAAACG
>JALOAQ010000109.1 GCA_023228725.1 Bacteroidales bacterium
AAAAACTTCTGTTTTTAAAAGAAAATATTTCAGCAAACTCAACTGCTAATTTGGATTATTCTGATAAAACCAAAATAAAAGGTGTTGGAAATCCGACAGAAACTGCTTTGTTGTTGTGGTTAGAAAAATTAAATTGTTCATATCAAAATATTAGAAGTTCAACAAGATTAATAGAACAATTAAGTTTTTCCACAGATAGAAAATTTATGGCTAGTATAATATTCTCGCCTGTTCTTAACAAAAAAGTTTTATATGTAAAAGGAGCTTCAGAAATTGTTTTTAATTTATCAAAAAATGTTCATTGTGAGAAAGGAGTAAGGCCAAGTTATGAATGTAGCGATATTATTGGAGAAATTATGGCAAAAAATCATTCTCAAGCACTACGTACTTTGGGGTTTGCATACGAAATCATAGAAGATAATAATCCAAGAATTGAAGCAAATAATTTAATTAATCATAATTTAACTTTTATTGGTTTTGTTGGAATTGCAGATCCAATTAGAGAGGACGTTAAAGAGGCAGTTGACATTTGCAAAGCTGCAGGGATAGATATTAAAATAGTTACCGGCGACACTTATGGAACGGCTTTTGAAATCGCAAAAAAAATTGGATTAATAGAAAATAATTTCGGCAAAGATATTATTTTATCAGGTGATGAATTTAGAAATTTTACAGATGAAGAATTGATGGGTAAGCTTAAAAATCTTAAAATATTGTGTCGTGCCAAACCCTTAGATAAAAAAAGATTGGTTCAATTACTTCAAAATTCTGGTGAAATTGTAGCAGTAACTGGCGATGGTACAAATGATGCCCCGGCTTTGAATTTTGCACATGTAGGACTTTCTATGGGCAGTGGAACAGCAGTTGCAAAAGAAGCGAGTGATATAACTATTATGGACGATTCTTTTAAAAGTATTGGCTCTGCCGTTTTATGGGGAAGAACTTTGTACCAAAATATTCAAAGATTTATTGTGTTTCAATTAAGTATTAATCTTGTTGCCATGCTTATAGTTTTTGTTGGGTCAATTTTTGGACATGAAATACCACTTACTATAACGCAAATGTTATGGATTAATTTAATAATGGATACTTTTGCAGCTGGTGCTTTTGCTAGTTTGCCACCAAATAAAAATGTAATGTTTAACAAACCTAGGCAAAACAGTGAATTTATTATTAATAAAAAAATGAAAAACAATATTTTTATTACTGGCTTTGTATTTGTTGCCGTTTTACTGGTTTTGCTGTTTTATTTTAACGATAAGCAAGGGAATATATCTATTTATAATTTAAGCTTGTTTTTTACTAGCTTTGTAATGTTGCAATTTTGGAATATGTTTAATGTGAAAGCATTATTTACAGGAAAGTCTAGTCTAAAATCTTTGTTTAAAAGTAAAGGGTTTTTAATAGTTCTTTTTGCAATTCTAATTGGACAGGTGCTTATAGTGGAATTTGGTGGGAAAATGTTTAGAACTGTGCCAATTTCACTAAAAGATTGGTTAATAATATTTGGACTAAGTTCTTTAGTCTTGTGGGTAGGTGAAATTAAAAGAGCGATTTTTAAATAATTAAAAAAACGAATAATGCAAAAACTGAACTAAATTAGCCTTTAACTTTGTTAAAAAACGCATTATGTATAATTTTACTAATTTTGTAAAACATTTTATAGGTTTTGGTGTTTATTGGATAAGTTCTTAAATGAGAATTATTATTAAATAGAAATGAATGCGAACAAATATATATTGAAAATTAAAGAAGCCGGATTAAAAGTAACTCCTCAAAGGGTTGCAATTTTGAAGGTTTTAACAGAATTAAACAATCATCCATGTGCGGAAGAGATTGCAGAAGTTTTGAAAAAAGATTTTCCGGGATTATCTTTAGCTACAATATATAATACATTAGAAACCTTAGCTCAAAAACAAATTATTACAAAAGTACAATCAGCGGATGGTAAGCTAAGGTTTGATGCAAGATTAGATATGCATCATCATTTACATGAAATGAATACTGGAAAAATAGAAGATTATTATGATGAAGATTTAAACTCTATTTTGCAGGAATATTTTAGTAATAAATCAATACCTGGATTTATAGTTCAAGACATTAAATTACAAATCAAGGGTGAATATATTAATCAAAAATTAAAATAATTATTAATCTTAAAATTAAAAATTTATGAAAAATCAAATTGGATTAAATGCAGATTATGCAAAACAAATTAACGAAAAACTAAATGTTTTTTTAAGTGATGTACAAATCGTTTATATGAATTTACGCGGTTATCATTGGAATATTGTTGGAAAACATTTCTTTGCTCTTCACGAAAAATATGAAGAAATTTATGATGTTGTAAACGATATGGCTGATGAAATTGCTGAAAGAATAATTATGTTAGGTGGAGTACCTGTACATGCTTATTCAAAGTATATTAAAATGGCAAATATTAAAGAAAAAGAGAATGTAATTACTTCAGAAGCAACAATAAAAGAAGTTATTGCAGAATTAAATCAATTATTGGATATCGAAAGAGAAATAATTGAATTTGCTGGCGAAAACGGAGATGAAGGCACTGTTGATATGGTAACAGGCTATATTAGTGAACAAGAAAAAACCATTTGGATGCTTAATGCTTTATTGAAATAATTAAACAAAATTTATAAATAATTAAAATTAAATAAAAAAATGGAAGAAAAAATTAACGAACAAGTAAACGCACTACCAGGATTAAATAAACCTGCTCCTGAATTTACTGCAAACACAACTCAAGGTGTAATAAATTTCCCATCTGATTATAAAGGCAAATGGGCAATTTTATTTAGCCATCCAGCTGACTTTACTCCTGTTTGTACTTCTGAGTTTATGACTTTTGCAAATATGGAAGAAAGATTTAACAAAGCTAATTGCGAATTAGTGGGACTTTCTATTGACGGATTATATAGTCATATAGCTTGGTTGCGTACAATTAAAGAAAAAATCGAATATAAAGGAATGAAAAATATTGAAGTAAAATTTCCTTTAATTGATGATATCTCTATGAATGTTGCTAGAAAATATGGAATGATACAACCAGAAGAAAGTGCAACTCAGGCAGTTAGAGCTGTGTTTTTTGTTGATCCAAAAGGAATTTTGCGTGCTATGATTTATTATCCACTAAGCTTAGGTCGTAATTTTGAAGAGCTTTATCGCGCTTTGATTGCAATGCAAACAGCAGACGAGTTTGGTGTTGCTACGCCAGCTGACTGGGTTCCTGGAGATGATGTAATTATTTCACCTGCAGGTTCTTGCGGAACAGCACAGGAAAGAATGGACGATAAAGATTTAGATTGCAAAGACTGGTTCTTCTGTACTAAAAAACTTGATAAAGATACTGTTTTAAACAAAATTATTAAAAAGTAATTTTCGTAAGCTAAATAAAAAGCGTAGGTAAATTTAACTTACGCTTTTTTTATTTCTTTAATTTTGATTTTGGTCCAACTCTAATTGGAACAGTAAGCATAAGGTTCATCTTAACAGCTTTGCCTTCAACAAGAGCAGGAATAAATTTTATTTTACTTAAAACTTTTTCTACTTCTTCATCAATTCCAAAACCTAGTCCGTAAATTATTTCAACTCCGCTAACTATGGAGTCAATCCCAACATCAAAACTTATTATAATTTCACCATCAACACGCGTATCAATGGCTTCTTGGGTATATGACATGCTATTCCATAAGTCGGTAATAAATTTATTCATGCCACCTGGATATTCTGCATCTCTGTTATATTGTAAATCAATATTTTGTGGATCATCATAATTTTGAGCATACAAACTTATAGATGCTACAAATAATAAGATAAATATTGCTTTAAGTTTTTTCATAAAAATATGATTATTATTTTTTTCAAAATTACAAAAAATATTTATATGGTTTTATTTTGGCTGTACTAATTTTTTAATTATCACACTAAGATTTTGTATTTCTTTAATGTTTTCAATGGCTTTACTGGCTACCCAAAAATTTTTGTAAGTTGCCGAAAAAGCTGCTTTTTCTAACTTTTTCATTCCAAAATTAGTAATTAAATGTTTTGCATGTTTTTTTAAGAAAGTATTGTTTTTGACTAACAATTCTAAAATATTAGGCTTAGTTCCAATTTTTTTGACATATTCTGTATTTATTACGCTAGAAGGAACTCCTGAAAGTTTGCGAGTAAGTACAATATCATCTTTTCCATATTTAATTAATGCTTGTTTGTAGTCGTCAGAAATATGACACTCATGAGATGCCATAAATATTGTGCCTACCGAAGCTCCTGCAACTCCAAGAGACATAACATGATTTAAGTCTGAATTTGCACTTACACCACCAGCATTTATAATTGGAATTTTACAATTATTTACAAGTTGGCTTATTAGTTCATCTCTTTCTATAATTCCGCTATGCCCACCAGCCGAAGAGTTTACTGCAATTATTGCATCTGCTCCTAAATCTTCTACTTTTTTTGCAAATTCTAAATTAACAATATCACAAAAAACTTTTATTCCAAGTTTTTTTGCTTCTTTAATTAAGTCTTTGGGATTGCCTAATGAGGAAATTACAAAATCAGGCTTAGAGTCTAAAATTGCTTTTAGTTGTTTTTTATACTTTGTGTTTGAGCGATTTGTTATTAGATTAATTCCAAAAGCTTTGTCAGAATGTTTTTTTATATCTTTAATTGCAAGTTTTAAATCATTTTCTTTACGAAAATTCATTGCAGGAATAGCTCCGGTAATACCTGAATCTAAAGCAATTTTTATCATTTCCACACTTGTTACTAAAAACATTGGAGCTAAAATTACAGGATATTTAATCTTTAATATTTTATCTAAACTTTGCATTAATTATTTTTAATATTTGTTTTAAAAATATCGGAGTTTGTAATTTTTATTTTATTAAAAAAATATTTAAAAGAAGTTGATAAAACACCGAAACCATATTTTACGCTTCGTCTAAAATTTATTGATGAGGCTTCTTTGAAATATTTTGTCGGACAAGTAATTTCAGCTATTTCGTAACCTGCATAAAATATTTGAGCCAGCATTTGGTTGTCAAAAACAAAATCATCAGAATTATTTTCATAATTAATATTTTTTAAAACTTCTACAGAAAAAGCTCTGTAGCCAGTGTGATATTCTGATAATTTTTGATTCATTAAAAGGTTTTGGGAAAAAGTTAAAAATCGGTTGAAAAAATACTTATATAAAGGCATTCCACCTTTTAATGCTCCTTTCCCTAAAATTCGCGAACCTAACACAACAGGATAAACCTCATTAGCAATTAGATAAGCCATTGAGTGAATGAGGTTTGGAGTGTATTGGTAATCGGGGTGAAGCATAATTACAATATCAGCTCCTAATTTTATAGCATTATTATAACATGTTTTTTGGTTTGCACCGTAACCCTTGTTTTCCTCGTGTATAAAAATATGTTTTATGCCAATTTCTTTTGCTTTTTCAACAGTTTTATCTTTTGAATTATCATCAACTAAAATTACTTCATCAACAATATCAAAAGGAATTTCCTTATAAGTGTTTTCAATTGTGTGTTCTGCGTTAAAAGCAGGAAGAACTACAATTATTTTTTTATTTTTTATCATTGCTTGTTTTGTGAGTTTTGAATTTCTTGAGCTTTTTGAAAATATAAGTTAGCATTTGCAAAATCGCCAAGTTGTTGATACGTAATTCCTACATTAAAATAAGTTTGAAAATCGTTTGAGTCTAATTCAAGAGATTTAAGAAAATTATCAAGTGCAGGTTTAAATTGTGCCGACATTCCGTAAGCAACTCCTAAATCGCGATAAAAACTTGCATCTTTGTAAAAATTACACTGATTAGCTTTTTCTAAATAAAATAAAGAAGAATCAAGCATATTTTTGTGTTTACCATACATAGTTCCCATTACATGATTTGCCTCACCAAACTCAGGGTGAATTTTCAGAATTTCTTCGCAGCCTGCTATAATGTCATCAGGAGTGGAAACAGTGGATTGGGAATTAAGTAAACCAATTGTATTTTGCAAAACTATTTGTGAATTTCCATATGCAATACTGTGGTATGGTTTGAGTTTTAAAATTTCAGCATAATTACTAAGTGCTTTATAAACGTTATAATTCAATTCATAATAAGCATTGCCCAATAAATTTAAAGCGTCAATATATTCAGGATAAATTTCCAAAGCCCTTTCAAGATAAATAATAGCTTGATTTATCATTTTATCGTGGACTTCTTTATTTTCTTTGTTTATTGGTTTTTGAGCTTCTTCAATTAATTTTCCTCCTGCCGAACAATTGCTTTTAGCAGAATTTGTAGAAGTTTTAACATCAGTTGTAAAAAGGCTTAAATCGTTTTTCCAGGCTTTATTTCTATCAATGGTTTTAAAGGAATATAAACTAAGTATGGAAATTAATATCAAAATGCTGATATAAGAATTAGTTTGGGAGTTTTTAATAAATTTTGGCAAATATTTAGCTAATAAAACTGCTATGAAAATGCAAAAACCAATTGATGAAATAAAAATAAATCTTTCGTTCATAAAAGTTCCTACGGGGAAAAATATATTTGAAACAACAGATAATGGGAGTAAATAAAACCAGATGGAATAAGAGAAAATATCTTTCTTTTTTAGTAAACCATAAACAGCATAAATACCCAAAACTAAATATAAAATCAATGGTAAAAATGCCTTTGGGTTAGCCCAGTTTATTATTTCTATTTGCCAAGGATAATAGTCGTAAGTTAAAGGGTGGGGGTAAAATAAAAGTTTAATATAAAGCCATAAAGTGAAAAATATTGTTGCCATTTTCTGAGCAGAATTTGCATATATAAAAGGATTGTTCATAATTTCTTGTGAAATTTGTTTTTCACCGCCTCCCATTCCTAAAACTGAAGCACGAATAAGTAAAAATATAGCTGAAACAATCAATAATGGCGTTAAAGATTTAAAGTTTGATTTTAGATTATGTTTTGTAAAATAATAAACAGTAATCGGGATTATGGCTAAAAAGCTTATTGCATTTTCTTTTGATAATAGCCCTAAAAACAAAGAGGTAGAAGAGGCAATAAGATAATAAAACTTTTTAGTGTCCAAATATTTTATAGTAAACCATAAAGCTGCAAGAGATCCTAGTAATGTCATAATCTCATCTCTACCTTTAATGTTTGCAACTGCCTCGGTATGAAGTGGATGGGCTAAAAATAATATTGAAGCAATAAAAGGAAAACTAAGATACCACTTCTTATCTTTTTCGGGTGGAAAAAGTTTTGATAGTATTAAAAACAGCAAATAACTTGTTAGCAAATACAAAATAATATTAAAAAAATGGCTAATAAATGGATTTCCTTTGTACAAAACTTTTCCTGATTCATCTTTAATATTTTTACCAAAAAACTCTAATTCTATTGCAAAGCTTATCAATGATAAAGGTCTGTAACGTCCACCTGCAACAAGTTTTTTTTCTTCTTGAATTTGTTCTGCACTTTTATTAGGATTGTTTGTAAGCCAAAAACCAACAAATGTGTCGTATTTTAAAATATTTGAAATTCCCCCAAAGCCTTTTTGAGTAAATTTATTATTTGTAATTACAATTGCATCATCAAGTGCATAATCGTGAGTTAATGTATTGCCATAAAGAATAAAAGCAAAAATGCTAATTGTTATAAAAACAAATAAATTAATTTCGCGATTTCTTTTAAGATTTCCTACCTCTGGAATGCTAATAGTT
Source organism: Bacteroidales bacterium (assembly GCA_023228725.1). Lineage (GTDB taxonomy): Bacteria > Bacteroidota > Bacteroidia > Bacteroidales > ML635J-15 > Bact-19. Next base: position 7,735 of record JALOAQ010000109.1, read on the forward strand.
TTTTGTTTAAAATTATGTTTTTGCTTTGCCATATCAATTTTTTTTGATAGAAATACAAAAATAACAAAAATTAAGTAGTTTTAAGGCAAGTTATTTTACTTTTAGTTTTAAACTAAGAAAAAGGCCTAATAAATTTACTAATTTTCATCTTTATATTCTCTTACCGAGTAAGGCAGTTCTCTATAAAAAACTAATTCATAATCAATGTACTTTTTATCATCCGTAACTTGCCAAGGCAAATCTTTATGAGAATATTCGCTAATCATTGTTGCCGACCAACCACTCATTTGCTCTATAACTTTATCAATAACTTCTTTTTCGCTTGCTTTTAATTTTGTTAAATCAGCTTTTATTAAAGGCAGATAGCGAGTTTGGGAATATCCATGATATTCAGTTTTTATTTTTTGTAATTGATCATCTTCAATCATTTGACTAATGATAATATCTAATTTTTGAGGAACCGGTCCATATGGTAATTTGCGATATCTTGCTCCTGTTAAATATTCTTCATAAATTTCGTAATAGTTAAAGTCAGAAAAATAAAGCAACTTGTAAAGAACACTTTCTCCGACATTAGGTTTACCCGCACATTTTTCAAGAATGTATATTAAAACATTTTTCAACTTATTTACTTTTAATTTAGGTGTAGAATCTCTTTCTTCTAATTTTTCTGAAAACTTTTCATCTTTCTCATCAAAAGTTTTAGTAATTGAAAAATTATTAGACATGAAATCATCTATGGAAAATTCCAATATTATTGACATTTTTTGCAATTCTAAAATATCAATACTTCTGTTTCCTAATTCAATTTGACTTAAAGAGGGGCGGGAAATTTTGAGCTTCTTAGCTAATTCTTCTTGTGTCAAACCCTTTTTTTTACGAAGTTCACTTATCCTTTGCCCTATTTGTTTATGTGATAAATTATTATTCATATCAACTTGTTCTAATTGTTTTAAAATACAAAAATAATAAATGTTTTAAAATAAAACAAATTTTTGTTTTAGAATCAATCTTTTGCGACAAGTTTCTTGAAAATTTACTTATTCTTTAACTATCAAACCTAACTCGTCAAGTTGTTGTTTAGAAATTTTGGATGGACTTTCTATCATAATATCTTTTCCTGAATTATTTTTTGGAAATGCTATATAATCTCTAATTGAATCGCTTCCACCAAATAATGATACTAATCTATCAAAACCTAGGGCAATTCCACCATGTGGCGGTGCTCCGTACTTAAAAGCTTGCATTAGAAAACCAAATTGAGCTTGGGCTTCTTCATCGGAAAAACCTAAATTTTTAAACATTAATGCTTGTAAATCCTTATTAAATATTCTGATTGAGCCTCCGCCAATTTCAACTCCATTAATAACTAAATCATATGCTTTAGCCCTAATTTCACCTGGTTTTGTTTCAAAAAGTTCAATGTCTTCGTCAAGAGGCGAAGTAAAAGGATGGTGTTTTGCGTAATATCTATCAGTTTCTTTATCGTATTCTAAAAGTGGAAATTCT
>JALOAQ010000003.1 GCA_023228725.1 Bacteroidales bacterium
CTCATCCAAATTTTTCAAAGCCTCGCTAGTTGCATTTCCAAACAATATCATTGAAGCTTCTACAGCATCATCATATTCTTTTCTAGAATGAACCATAACAGTAATTTCTTCGGCTAATTTTTTCTGCAGTATTCTCAAATGTGTTGCCTCGCTATGTTGTTTTATTATTTCTGTTATTTCATTTTCGGGTAAAATCGTAAAAATTTTAATATACTTTTCAGCATCCTCATCAGACACATTTAGCCAAAATTGATAAAAAGCATATGGGCTTGTTTTTTCGGGGTCTAACCAAATATTTCCGGTTTCGGTTTTACCAAATTTTCCACCATCAGATTTTGTAATAAGCGGACAAGTTAAAGCAAAAGCTTCGCCTTGTGCAATTCGGCGTATAAGTTCTGTTCCTGTTGTAATATTTCCCCATTGATCACTACCTCCCATTTGCAATTTGCAGTCATATTCTTTATATAAATTTAAAAAATCATATCCTTGCACTAATTGATAAGAAAATTCTGTAAAAGACATTCCGCTTTTTTCTTCGCCTGAAATTCTCTTTTTTACAGAATCTTTAGCCATCATATAATTAACTGTAATATGTTTTCCTATATCACGAATAAAGTCTAAAAACGAGAATTTACTCATCCAATCATAGTTATTTACTAAAACTGCTTTTGTTTTTGCAGGAGTTTCAAAGTCTAAAAATTTGGCAAGTTGCTTTTTAATTGCTTCTTGATTATGTCTTAAAGTTTTTTCATCAAGTAAATTTCTTTCTTGAGATTTACCACTTGGGTCGCCAATCATACCTGTGGCACCTCCTAGCAAGGCAATAGGTCTATGTCCAGCAATTTGCAAATGCTTCAACATCATCACACTCACAAGATGACCTATATGCAATGAATCCGCTGTTGGGTCTATTCCCACATAAGCACTTACAAATTCTTTTTCCAACAATTCTTCTGTTCCCGGCATCATATCGTGAATCATGCCACGCCATTTCAATTCTTTTACAAAATTCATAATCTATTTTTGAATAATAATTTTTTTATTAATTAATACCTTAGCGTCCCAAGTTCTTGCATTTAAAAAATATAAGCCTGATTTTAAGTTTTGGACTGAAACACTAATATTTTCATTTTGATCAGAAAATTCATTTTTCCAACATAATTTTCCATTTATATCGTAGATAAAAATCTGTCCACTAAACTTCTCATTGAAAGCAATTTCAAATTCTCCATTATTTGGGTTTGGAAAAATAGAGCTTAAATTTTCAATTTCATTATTTTCTATACTTAGATAATTTTCCCAATCATAAATTGCTAAACAATATTCTCCGCTTTTTAAAGAATCTACTGTAAATTTCTTTAAGATTTTTGAATTTGTGGCTTCCTCAATTATCCAATCTGTTGCTCGGTTTGGGCGATAAAGTAAAACTAAAGAATCTAAACTATTAGTAATAAACTCATTATCAAGATAAGCATTAGCTGTTCCTCCACCTCCAGTAGAATAAGTAAATTCAGCACTTGCTTTAAAACCATTAGGAAAATTTCCTTCTACAGACCAAAACCTATTATTTGCAATAACTAATCCTAAAATTCTATTTTCAAATCTATCCGGGGCAACCCAATTATGTGTAATTCTGAGCATTGCCGTATCATTTTCATTTATTGTTTTTATACTTGCTTTAAAAAAATTGTTATTATAAGATTTTAAACCTTTTGATGTCAAAAACTTTGTTTCTTTGATACTTGCGTCAGAAGTTTGTTCAAAATAATCGCATAAAATAAGCATAGGGTTAAAAGGGATAGTAAAAGTTTGTTCTCCAAATTCTCCATCGAATTCTATAATTTTAGTTATAGTTTCAAAATTTTCATTCATAAAACTAATAGGCACTTTATTAGAATTTGCAAATTGATTTCTTCCTCTCAATTTTTGTTTCATAAAAACGCTTATATTAAAATTATCTCCATTTTCAACAATCTGAGTAGAATCAATAGAAAAATGTACAAATCCAGGTGTAAAAACCCAATTTTGAAAAAAGTCATTAACATTTACACCAGAATAATTAGTAATAAAATCTCGTAAATCATAAGAAGATTTTGAAGTATATGAATTTTGTTTTAAATATTCGCTAATTGTTGGGAAAAACACCTCATCACCTAGGTATCCACGTAAAGCATGTGCAACACTGGCTCCCTTTTGATAAACAGTGTTTGAATAAGTAATATCCTGATTTACAGGAAATAAAGGATAAAAACCTCCATCTTCGTGATGATAAAGGCGTAAAACTTTTTCGTGGGCTGCACGCCTATAAGCAAGAGCATTTTCTTTAGATTTTACAAATTCTCTAAAAATAGTTTCACAATAAGAAGCCCAACCTTCGTTTAGCCACATATCTTCTGCAGATGAACAAGTTACCTGATTTCCAAACCACATATGAGCCAGTTCGTGATAATACAAATCTTCATAATTCAAATTTCCAGTTATAAATCCCCCGCCAATAGAAATATTTGTAACATGCTCCATTGCACCACTATTAAAAGGCACTGCAACATATCCAACTCTTTCCCAGGCATAAGCTCCAAAAAGATTTTCATAAACATACATCACAGTATCTATATTGGCAAATGATTTTACTGCCTTCAGGCTATCATTTGGATAAACATATAAATCAATGGGAATTTCTCTTTCTACACCTTGATAATTATGGGAAATTAATTTATAAGGACCAACAGCAACAGAAACTAAATAAGTAGGCACAGGATTTTCTAATTCCCATTCCCAAGTTTTAGTATCATATAATCCTGAATCAGAGTTTGTTACAACAGTATTAAGCTTACCTCCACAAACAGCAGTGTGATTATCAAGAGTTGTAATTCTGCATATTACTTTAGCTCTATCTGTAAAACTGTCTTTGCAAGGAAACCAAACCCTAGCATAAGAGTGAGGTGTATCTTCAAAAGCAACTCCCATATTAAAAGCATATCCATTAACAAAGTAAAAACCACCCCATCCCGAGGGGTCAATAATTGGATTTCCGTGATAATAAACTCTAAGAGAAATTTCCTCATCAATATTAAATGAAGAAGCAAAATTTATATGTATTATAGAATCATTATATGAATAATCTGCTATTTCACAAACACTGCAAGTGATAGAGTCTATATTTAATTTTAGCAAATCCAAACTTATATTATTTACATTTTCTTCTATAGTTTTAAAAATCACATCAGTATGTCCAAAAATAAATTTTTCAGAAATATTAGTAATGTCAAGGTCTATAATATATTTTTGGATATCGATATTTTCGCCTGTTAGGTTTTGCGAAAAATTAGAAATACTAATTCCTAATAAAAGCCAAGATATAAAAATTAATTTTTTCATTTTAAAAAAGCGTTTGTTGTCCTCCACCGGGATTTATTTTATTCAAATGTATATATGCTTTTTCCGTAGCTTCCCTGCCACGTGGTGTACGTTTTATAAACCCTTCCATAATTAAAAAAGGTTCATAAACTTCCTCAACCGTTCCTTCGTCTTCGCCTACAGCTGTTGCAATAGTTTTAATTCCTACAGGTCCGCCTTGAAACTTATCCACTATTGTAAGCAAGATTTTATTATCCATTTCGTCTAATCCATACTTGTCGATATTCAGAGCTTCTAAAGAATGTTTAGCGATTTTTAAATCAATTCTTCCATCGCCAATTACTTGGGCAAAATCTCTTACTCGTCTAAGTAAAGCGTTAGCAATTCTTGGGGTTCCGCGGCTACGTCTTGAAATTTCTCCTGCAGCATCTTCATTTATTGGAACATCTAAAATACCAGCAGAGCGAATAATAATTTTTTGTAAAACATCTGCAGTATAATAATTCAAGTGAGAATTAATTCCAAACCTTGCACGCAAAGGACTTGTAAGCAATCCGGAGCGAGTTGTTGCACCAATTAGAGTAAAGGGTTCTAAAGGAATTTGGACAGAACGTGCTGCAGGTCCTTTATCAATTAAAATATCTATTCTATAGTCCTCCATTGCAGAATAAAGATATTCTTCAACAATTGGATTTAACCTATGGATTTCATCAATAAATAAAACATCATTTTTATCTAAACTTGTTAAAAGTCCGGCTAAATCACCAGGTTTATCCAAGACAGGTCCGGATGAAATTTTAAACCCTACTCCTAATTCATTTGCAATAATATGAGCAAGAGTAGTTTTTCCCAAACCCGGAGGACCATGTAATAGCACGTGGTCAAGAGCTTCTTCACGCATTTTTGCAGCCTTTACAAAAATTTTTAGATTAGCAACAATATTATCCTGCCCACTAAAGTCATAAAAAGCCAAAGGCCTGAGCATTTTTTCAATTTCTTGGTCTGCTGCTGATAAGTTTTCAGAATCTGCTCTGATAAATTCGTCCATTTATATTTTTTTTACAAAAATATAAAATTTGCTGAATAAATAAAAACAAAAAAACTTGCCATCAGATGACAAGTTTTTACATTTAATAAAACCGTTAAAGACTTTTAATCGGTAAGAAACCTTATGTAAAACGACAAAATTAATTATAATTTATATTCAGCAATTCTTCTTTTTCAAATTCATCTTTTTTATTTCTAAGATATTCTGCTGCGCTAAGTGCTGCAACAGTTCCATCTGCAACGGCTGTAGTAATTTGTCTAAATTTTTTGGCAATAGCATCACCGGCTGCAAATACGCCCTCAATATTAGTTTTCATTTCGCTATCGACAATAATTTCTTTATTTTCATTTAGTTCAAAAACAGATTCAAGTTGCTCTGTATTAGGCATATATCCAATAAAAATAAATACTCCATCAATATTCATTTCTATTTTTTCTCTAGTTTTTAAATTTTCAATTATTGCTGTTTTTAAAGATTCCTCGCCTTTAAGTTCAACAATTTTCGACTCCATTATAAAATTTATTTTTGGATTTGCTTTAGTTTCATCAACAACAGCAGGAAAAGCTTGAAAATGGTCAAATTGATGAACAATAGTTACTTTTGAAGCAAAATTTGTAAGACTTACCGCTTCTTCTAAGGCTGAATTACCACCACCAACAACAATAACTTCTTTACCAGTAAAAAAATCACCATCGCAAGTTGCACAATATGAAACTCCAGCACCTTTAAACTCATCTTCACCAATTGCGTTTATACTTCTTGGACGACCACCAACAGCATAAATAACGGCTTTTGCTTTAAAGACTCTACCATCTTCTAGTTCAAAAGTTTTAATTCTGCTTTGAATATCATAATTTTTAATTTTGATATTACCAACTAATTTTGTTCCAAAATCTTTAGCTTGTTTTTTCATTGTATTAGCCAAAGAATAACCTTTAGTAAGATCTACGCCAGGATAATTCGCAACTTCGTTAGTCATAACAACTTGTCCACCAAAACTTCCTTCGTTTAGAATAACAGTTTTAAGTTTAGCTCTTGAACTATAAATAGCGGCACTTAATCCAGCAGGACCACCACCAATAATAGCTATATCATAAATTTTTTCCATAATTTTTTCTAAAAAAACCAAAGTTGCAAACTAATCGCAACTTTGGTATGTAAATAAAACCTAGCTTTAAAATTTTTCTTTTAAAATATCAGTAATTTGCTGATAATTTTGAATGCTTGTAGTAGCTTTTACTACTTCACCATTTTTATAATACATGGTAAAAGGAATTCCCATAAAGCCACGACAAGCAGGATGATTACGAATAATTCCACCGTCAGGATTATCAAAACCCATAACTGCAAATTTAACATGAGGATAATCATCTTCAATTTCCTCTAAAATATCATAAACTGGAATACACATTGGTCCCATTCTACCCAAAACAACAACTAAGTTTTCATGGTCTTTCATTAATTGCTTTAATTCAGCCTCGGTATCAATCTCTAATAAATTTGTTTGTAAATACTTCATAAAAATTATATTTTAAAATTGTTAATTATTTCGTTTTGCAAATAAACAGCAAAAGCAAGAAATGTTTTTAAAATTATGGCTATAAAAACACAAAACAAAAACTGAATGAAAACAGTTTATTTTATGACAAATCATAGTTTTTTTGTAAATTTGCAGGAAAATTAAAATTAAATGAAAACTAAAAATAATAATACTATTGAAAATTCGGCCTTATGTTTTACCTCACTTTATCCTGAAGAATTAGACTTTTTACAAGATAAAAAAACACAGCTTGAATATTCTAAAAACGAACAAATTTTTAAACAAGGAGCTTTTGCCACACATGTAATTTTTATAAATGATGGTTTGGTAAAAATCTCTATTCAAACAGGATTTGATAAACAAATGAATATAAGGCTTGCGAGCACAGGTGAATTCATTGCATTTTCTTCAGTTTTTGGAGACAATAATTACCCATACAGTGCAACAGCCTTGCGTAATTCAAAAATTTGTATGATAGATAAAGAAGCACTTAAAAACCTTTTAGAGGAAAATACCGATTTTGCTATGAGCATAACATCTAGAAACTGCAGGAACGAAACCAGATTATTTGAAATAATACGAAATGTTTCTTACAAACAAATGCCCGGAAAGTTAGCTTCTGCCCTTGTTTACTTATCATCTCCAGAATTTGAAAAAGAAAATATTTTTACTTTACTAACACGTCAAGATCTTGCCGAGTTTGCCTCTGTATCAACTGAAAGTGCAATAAAAATTTTAAAAGACTTTGAACAAGAAGGAATTATTGAACTAAAAGGTAAAGATATTTTAATCAATAATAAAGAAAAATTAATCGAAATTAGTGAAAGAGGTTAATTATATTCATAATATAAAAACCAAAAATACAGTTTTGTTAGTTATAGTTTTTAAAATCTTTATTACATTTGTAAAAAATTTAAAAAAGTGATTTTATCTTTTATAAGCATCAAGTTTTTAGACATAATAGATATTCTATTAGTAGCTTTTTTACTTTACCAGCTTTATAATTTAATTAAAGGCACTACAGCTTTAAAAATATTTATAGGTATAGCCTTGATTTATTTAGTATGGCTTTTTGTTAAAGCTATGCGTATGGAATTAATAAGCAGTATCTTGGGTCAAGTTATTGGGGTGGGAATGATTGCCTTAATTGTTGTCTTTCAACAAGAGATACGGCAATTTTTATTAATTCTTGGGAATAAATATGTGAAACGCGGTAGTTTTAAATTTATTAGATATTCTCGCTTACAATCCGGCTATAGCACCAATTCAATAGAATATCTTGCACAAGCGGCTATGGAAATGAGCTTAACTAAAACAGGAGCTTTAATAGTAATTTCTCGCGAAGCTTCTTTAAAAAGTTTTACTGAACAAGGCGAAATTTTAAATGCTGACATTAATATCCAACTTTTAAAATCTATTTTTTACAAAGACTCTCCTCTGCACGATGGAGCCGTTTTGATTGATAATAATAAAATTTATGCAGCTAAATGTATTTTGCCAGTTTCAACAAATACAGAATTACCTACAGATTTTGGTTTAAGACATCGCTCAGCATTAGGTATGTCAGAAATTTCGGACACTCTAACTGTTGTAGTTTCAGAACAAACAGGTAAAATCTCTGTTGCAAGAGAAGGCAAAATTTACAGATTAACTAGCAATGAAAGATTAAGTAAAATTATTTCAAGTTTTTTAAGAAGAACTGATGATTAAAAGCAAAACTTAAGATTTAAACATTTGTTTTTACCTTCAAAGTACAAAATTAAGCATATTTTGTAGTATTTTTAATTATAATTTTGTTTTGTGAAAATAAATTTTTATTTTTGTTACAAATAAAAGACATTAAAAAATGAAAAATTATATCTGTCCAAAATGCGGAGGTTATTTAAGCATAGACAATGAGATTGTGTTTTTAACAAAAAATAACAAAGGAAATTCAGCTATAGTATTATTAAATGCAGAGCTGGGAAATTATAGTTTTAGAAAAAATACAAATGTGGATTTTAAAGAAGGAGACCACGTTAACTTTATTTGTCCTATTTGTTACGAAAATCTTAATGCAGAAAATGTTGATGATAATTTAGCCTGCGTTAAAATGATAGACGAAAATGGCAAAAAAAAGAAAATAATATTTTCAAAAGTTTTGGGCGAAAAATGCACTTATGCAGTTAGTGATGATGGAGTAAATTCTTTTGGAGATAATAAAGATACTTATTCAAACAAGTTTTAGTTTTTGTTTTCATATAGGTTGTTTTAAGGTGAGTTGAATTTTTTCTTCTCACCTTTTTTATTGTTTTATTACTATTATGGGCAAACTTGAACATTTAAAGTTTGTGAACTACCGTCTCCACATATATTAGAAGGTGTTACCGAAATATCTCCACCTATACTTCCTGCACTAACAGAAATATTATTTGTGCCTTGCCCAGACTCTATAGACCAGCCTGTTGGTACAGACCAAGTGTATGTATAGCCCTCATCAGTTACATTATAGTTATAATTTGAATCAGCTCCGGAAGCTCCATAAACTGAAATATTATCAAACCAAACATAAAAAGTGTTGCTATTATTATAGCCACAACTTGGTTCAATATAAATCAAAATACTTGATTTATTACCAATTGAGGAAATATCAAAATTTACTTCTACACTTGCACATGTTCTTTGTTCAGAAAATTTAAAACCTTTTCCATTTAAACCAGAGTCGTAAGTATGATCAACACCGTTTATTTTTACACTAGTTATCAAATGCTTATAGCCATCATCAGCCCAGATATAAACCCTGCACCAATCATTTGGATGAGTAGCAAAATAAGAATGAGACACATCAAATTTTAAAACAACATTATCATTTCCTGTACAGTTTTGTCTTGGAAGCCTTAAAAAATTTCCCCAATAATTATTCCATGAACTTTGATAACCAACGCTCCCACCTGTGCAGCCATTAGATGTTGAGTGAGCAATAGGAATATGATAAGAAGGAGCAAACCAAGCAGTTTCACTTGCAGTAGTTCCGTGAGTTAAAATATTTGTATCAAAAGTTTCAATATTTGAAGATATCAATTCGCCTTGAGGACAAAGCTCGTCAGGTCCGTTTATAGCAGAGGGTTGTGGCGGCAAGGACAAAATAGTTAAACTTGCAGGATTACTAACACTTGGTGGTGGATTTTCTCCACTAACAATACAACGGAATAGCCAAGAATTATTTTCACTAATAACTCCGTTTAGTGTTAAAGTATTGGTATTATATCCACCAAAACTAGGAGCTGACCCGACAGATGTAATATTTTCCCAAGCCAAGCCTTTGTTTACTTGCCATTGAAAAGAAATTGCATCGTTTGCACTAACAGAAAAAGAAGTATTTGCGAACTCACATACTGATGCGTTTTCAGGCTGTGCAAGTATTTCAACTCCAAATTCAGAACCTATATATTCTCCGCACAAACTCAACCAAACTATGCCGTTATAATAATTAATACACTTTTCTGTTTTATTATAAATAATTAAGCCCTCGGCAGGAGAAGATATTGCATCTCTTTCAGCCGTAGTCAATCTTGTTGGCAAAAACCCCTGATTTGAAGATTTTAACTCTAAAAGTGCAGATTCATCAGGATTATCAGTGTTTATTCCAACATTTTGGGAAAATAAAGAAAAAGAAAATAAGAAAAAAGATAATAATAATGCTAGTTTTTGATTATTTGTATTCATAAAAACATTTTGTTTAATCAAGTTTACAAATTTATAAAATAAATTTAATTAAACTAAGTTTTTATTTGTTTTTTATAAATTCTTGCCAAACTTTTTCTTTTATAGCAAAAACACTTAAAAAAACAAGCAAGAGACAAGAATTAATAATATATACAAAAACTTGAGAATCAGGCTTTAAGACTGAGCTTGCAAAATATAAAGCAATAGCCAAAATAAAATAAAATGCTGCATTTCCAATTTCATAAGGCACTTTGTAATATTTTTGTCCCCAATAAAAAGAAAGTAGGGACATTAAAACATAACAAATTAAAGTTGTCCATGCAGCTCCCATATAACCATAAACTGGGACTAAAATTAAATTTAAAACAATGGTTACTATTGCTCCAAATACAGCAAGCCAAGCGCCGTATTTTGTCATATCATTAAGTTTGTACCAAATTGAAAAATTAAAGAAAATTCCTAAAAACAAATTAGCTATTAATAAAATAGGTACAACTTTTAGCCCTTCATGATAATTAGCAGATATAAAATATTTTATAATGTCAATGTAAAACATTACTCCCAAAAATATTATTAAGCCAAAAATTATAAAATATTTTGTTGCCTTGGCATAAAGTTCGCGTGCATTACTCTCATTTTTATTTTGAAAAAAGAAAGGTTCGGCGGCATATCTAAACATTTGAATAAAAAGTGTCATTAAAATGGCTAATTTATAATTTGCTCCATAAATTCCTAGCTGAGCCATAGGGTTTAAATCTTCTGCAACTAAAAATTTAAGCATAACTCTATCTAAGGTTTCATTTATCATTCCGGCAAAACCGGCTATTAGCAAAGGTAGAGAATATTTTAAAATCGTTTTTAACAGCTTAATATCAATTCTAATTTTTATATTGAAAATTTCTGGTAATAAAATGATTAATGTGATAATATTTGCCAATAAATTAGAAATAAAAACATAGCCCACACCAATATTTGGAGAGTAAATATTTAATAAAATTGAATTAGGATTTGAATTTAAAAGTTTAGGACAATAAATTAAAAAGAACAAATTGAAAGCTATATTGGTACTGATATTTATAAGTTTTATAATTGCAAACTTCCAAGCTCTATTTTCTAATCTAAGCCTAGCAAACGGAATTGAAGTAAATGCGTCTAAAGAAACTATTAAAGCCATCCATAATATATATTCGGGATGCTCAACATATCTAATTAGGCTTGCAATAGGTTTTAGAAAAATTGAAATACCAATTATAAAAAGAATAGAACTTATGCTTAAACAAAAAAGTATAGATGAATAAACTTTATTGAAATTTTCTTTTTCTTGTCCAAACCTAAATAAACCTGTCTCCATTCCATAAGTTAAAAGTATCAAAAGAAAAGTTACATAAGCATATAATTCAGTAACAATTCCGTAAACTTCTGGCAAAAACAATCGTGTATAAAGCGGTACTAATAAGTAATTGAGCAAACGCCCCAAAATACTACTAAAACCATAAACTACAGTTTGACCCGCAAGTGCTTTCAGTTGCTTATTCACAATTTAAATTTTTTTACAATTTTAATTAATTATATTTAGTTTAAAAAGTTTTACAAATTCAATTTATTAACCTTAAATAGTTTGTAAGTTTGAATAAGGCAATTAGAACTCTTATAAAAAACTAGTTGCAAATTTTTAAAATTAGCAAGAATTTCATATTTTAAAATTTAATCTTTGTTAAATCTGATTTTTTTCTTAGGTTTGTGCATTAATTTTAAAATTTATCAAATTATTTAAATTAGAATAATGAAAAGACTAATTATTTTACTTTTATCGAGTATTTTGTTTTTCCCTTTATTTGCTGACGAGGGAATGTGGATTCCGATTTTAATGGAAAAGTATAATTATGAAGATATGAAAGCCAAAGGTTTTAAACTTAGTGCAGAAGATATTTATAGCATCAATAAAGCTTCTATGAAAGATGCTATTGTGATTTTTGGCGGTGGTTGTACTGCTGAGTTAATTTCAGATCAAGGTCTATTAATCACTAATCATCATTGTGGCTATGGACAGATACAAAAACATTCAAGTTTAGAAAACGACTATTTAACAGATGGTTTTTGGGCTATGAATCACAAAGAAGAACTTCCAAATCCTGGATTAAAAGTTACGTTTTTAGTTAGTATGGCCGAAGTTAGCGAAGCTGTGCTAAGTGGTGTTCATAATAATATGACAGAAAAAGAAAGAAATTCAATTATTAGTAAAAATATAGATAAAATTAAAAACTCTGCAATAGAAGGCAATCATTACGAAGCAAGAGTAGAGCAATTTTATAACGGCAACCAATATTTTCTTTTTATAAATGAAGTTTTTACAGATGTTAGATTAGTTGGTGCTCCTCCTTCTGCAATAGGAAAATTTGGTGGAGATACTGACAACTGGATGTGGCCAAGACATACTGGTGACTTTGCACTTTTCAGAATTTATTGCAACAAAGACGGGAAACCTGCAAACTATTCAGAAGACAATATTCCTTATCAGCCTAAAAAATATTTTCCAATTTCAACAAAAGGATATAAGCAAGGTGATTTTACAATGGTTTTTGGCTACCCTGGAACAACTACAGAATACTTACCTTCCTTTGCAGTAGAACAGATAATGAATGAAAGCGACCCTGCACGAATTATGATTAGAAGAAAAAAACTTGATATTATTAATGCTGCAATGAACTCCGACCCATTAATAAGAATTCAATATTCTGCCAAAGCTGCCTCCATTGCTAATGGCTGGAAAAAATGGATGGGCGAAATTAATGGACTTAAACGCTTAGACGCAATAAATGTAAAAAAACAATACGAACATGAATTTATGAATTGGGTAAATTCAGATAATGAGAGAACAAAAAATTATAAAAATATTTTAAGCCAATACCAAACTATTTATAAAAACTTATCAAAATATAATATGGCAAGAATTTATATTAATGAAGCAGGTTTGGGGGCAGATGCTATTTTATTGGCTTTAAGAATGAGAAGTTTAGAAAGTGTTGAAACAAAAACAGATGCAGGCATTGAAATCCTCAAAAAAGATGCTCAACTTAAAGCAGATGCACATTTTAAAGATTATAATGAAGCTACAGACAAAAAAATGTTTGAAGAAATGCTTAAACTTTATTACGAAAATATTCCTGTGGAATTTCAACCCAATTATTTTGCAAAATTAGATAAAATCAAACTTAAATCAGGCAATAAATACCAAGATATAGCTGAATATTGCTATAAAAATTCGATTTTTGGAAATCAAGAAAAATTTAATGCTTTTTTAAATTCTTTATCAAAAAAATCATATAAAACCTTGATGAAAGACCCTATTTATCTGCTGATGAAAGATTATGTGGATATTTACTTAAATAAAGTTAATGCTGAATTTTCTGCTTACGACACAAAATTAGACAGTCTTAACAGGATTTATATGAAAGCACAAATTGAACACCAAGAAGATAAACTTTTATTTCCTGATGCTAACTTTACATTAAGGATTACTTATGGAAAAGTTGATAATTATTTTCCGGCTGACGGGATAAAATACAATTATTTCACAAGTTTAGAAGGAATAATGGAAAAGGATAATCCTGAAATTTATGATTACACTGTACCGCAAAAATTAAAAGATTTATACCAAGCAAAAGATTATGGAAGATATGCTGATGAAGATGGTAGTTTACATATTTGCTTTACAGCATCAAACCACACTACTGGCGGAAATTCGGGTTCTCCTGTAATAAATGCAAATGGAGAATTAATTGGAGTAAATTTTGATAGAAACTGGGAAGGAACAATGAGCGACATTATGTATGACCCCGAAATGTGTAGAAATATTTCAATTGATATTCGTTATGCCTTATTTATAATTGACAAATATGCTGGCGCAACACATTTAATAAAAGAAATGGATATTAGATAAGTGGTTTTTTAATTATTATTTTTTAATGAAAATCAATTTTGTAAATATACTAATAATACTAATTTTTATGGTAAATGAGAAAATTAATTCTCAAAATTCATATTACCATTTTTATGATGATATTCAAATTTTTACTGATTCTACATCTTTATTAAACGCAGTGTTTTTAGATAATTTATACGAATATATTTACAAAAATGATAGCACTTCTTTTTGGATTATTGAAGCCGACACTTGTGATGCAAGTGATATAGCTGGCATTCCATTTTGTCAATCTTGCAATGTAGGAGCTAATTTAATTTTACAAAATTCTTATAAATTTTCTGCTATAGACGAAAAGCTTGTTGTTGGTTCTTGCTGGGATTATTTAAACTCTGTTTACAATAGCCTTGAGTCTTCTGGTCAGTTTAGAAAAATACAAGTTTTCAATTCAAAAAAACCTGGACCATATGCAGATAAAGAAATGCTAAAACCCGGAGATTGGGTTTATCACATAAACAGACAATATAAAAACATTGAACATTCTGCAATTTTTGTAGCTTGGAAAGATTATGAAAAAGGAATTGCTATTACTATGTCCTATATGGGCTTAGGACGTGCAAAACCTGCTAAATACGGAGAATACGATTTAAATTCTGTTTATGCTATTTTTAGAATTGAAGATGAATTTTGGTAAAATTAAGAAAAGCGAAAAAATCCTCTGCCACGTCAGGAGCGAAATATATACCCGACTAGATTATTCCTTGTTTTAACATATCCTAACTTTAACAATGCACTCTCAAAATGGTGTCGCAAAGATTATATAAGACTGATAATGAAACACTTAGAAATGCGTAAAAAAGCAATAAAATCAGGAAAAAGTTAAGGTTTATTAAACTCCATCAAACTTGCTGTATCATTGCTAAAATCGCCCAAAGTTTCACTCGGGCTTATTATATATTCAAATCCTTTGGACATGGTTATATAAAATCTACAAGTTTAAATCTTCAGCAGATAAAAAGCCCATTTGATGATTTATAACTAACTTTTTAAAAAAAATAAACAAATATTAAAAACATTTGTTTATATAAATAATTAATGTTTTTACGAAAATAATACGCAACAAACTAGCGGGTTATTTGTTAATTGGGGGGTGTAAGGGATAGGATGTTGTGTATATAAGTGAGTTATGGGCGATTTAACTAAAGCATAGTAATTATAATAAAGTAACATATGGACAAAATTAGGCTTATTGAAGACTTAATAAGTGAAGCACAAAATCTAAATTACGATGACGGAAATTTGGACAGGATACTAAAAAGAGCTGATATGCTCATCAAGAAGATTTTCGGCAGTAATACTGAATATACTGTGATGATTAAGAAAATAGATTTTGTACCATCAATGATTTGGGGAGGAATGGACAGAAATATTTTAATTAAAAGATTTCAAAGTGGTAAATCAGAATTAATAAACTTGCTGAATGTCATGCTTGAAGATTTACAACTCTCAAATGTCTTTCAAGATAGGCGTAAAGTAGGAATAAATAACTTAAAATTATCAAAAAACATCTTCTTGGTCCATGGACACAACGAAGAAATGAAACAATCCTGTGCTAGGTTTATAGAAAAACTTGGCCTTAACCCAATCATTTTACATGAACAACCAAATAGGGGGAGAACGATCATAGAAAAATTCACTGAATATTCAGATGTTAACTTCGCTGTAATTCTCTTATCCGCTGATGATATAGCTTTTAGTAAAAATGACAAAGTTGAGAATGCCATGCTACGAGCACGACAAAATGTTATTCTAGAATTAGGATTCTTCTTGGGGAAAATAGGTAGAGAAAATGTTATTGTTCTCCATGAAAATGCTAAGAATTTTGAATTCCCTTCTGATTATCAAGGTGTACTTTTCACACCTTATGATACGTCAGAAAATTGGAAACTAGCAATCGCTAGAGAATTAAAAGAAGTTGGATATAACATAGACAGCAATAAGCTATTGAACTAATAAACCACCTGTAAGAAACTGGCAAGTGTGACAAAAACGCCTTAGCTTAAGCATTTAAGTAGAATCAAAGTTTCTGTCTCGATTAAAAGTCTAGGGTAAAATAATCCCGCCCATCGCCAATTTCCAACTCGTTATCTAAAAAAAACTTTTTATTTAATGTTTTCGCAGTTTTAGTACTCGTATTTCTTGATTCATAATATAAATTAATTGATATTGTTTTGCTCATTGCTACTTCTCTAATAAAATTTAGACTTTTATATTTCTTCTCAAAAATATTAATTATTTGAAAGTTCTAAAAATATTTTCACATACTTTATTGTAATAATTTTTTTCAGATTCAGGATACGTAATTATAGCAGTGCAAAGTTGATTGCGAAAAATAATTGTTTTTTGATAAAAAATATTCTTGTTTTTATATCCTGAAATAACATAATAGTTATTTCCTAGCTTTTTATACGTAACAACAAAATTTCCTCCATCTCCTCTTAAATCTTCATTATAAGCATCTTGAAGACCAAAGTCGAGAACATCTCTATAATCTCTATAAACTCTTAATTCTGATTTTGAATCTTGAGATTTAAAAACTTGTCCATCTCCACTACCAGATTCTCCTTGGGGAATTAATTTACTTGAAGGATATTCTATGCTATAACCATATCTTTCATTGTAATAAGTCTTGTAATTATAAATTGTTTGCTTTGCGTCTTGCAAACTTGGATAGTTTTTATTGTTTTTTAATTCAATATTAGCATAACTTGTCAATAATATTAAACATAAAAACAATGCGGTAAAAATTAATATAGGTTTTTTCATAATATAAGATTTTATTTTTTTTTCTTCTCAAAATTAAGTATTTTATTTTATATGGCAAATAAAATTTTATGCTTTTTTAAAATGTTTTTAATTCTTTGGATTTACTTTTTAAATTTGCAAAAAAATAAATTATAGTGAAAAAAAAGAATTATCCAATAATAGAAAATCTATTAATTACAGATATTGCTGCTGAAGGAGTGTCAATTGGACGACATGATAATTATGTGATTTTTGTTCGCAAAGTAATTCCCGGCGATATAGTTGATGTGCAATTAACCCGTAAACGCAAAGCTTATGCAGAGTCAAAATTGTTGAAAATACGAGAATTTTCAAAAGATAGAATTGATGCTTTTTGTAAACATTTTGGGAAATGTGGCGGTTGCAAATGGCAGATGTTAGCTTATGAAAAACAATTAGAGTATAAAGAAAAGCAAGTTTATGACCAACTAAGTCGCTTAGGTGGATTAAAAAATTTAAAAATAAATCCAATAATTGCTTCTGAAAAAGATAAATATTACAGAAATAAATTAGAATTTACTTTTGCTCAAAGGCGTTGGCTTGATGAAACTGAACCTTTTATTGAAAATACTGGCAGAGATTTAGAAGGTTTAGGCTTTCATGTGCAAGGAATGTTTGATAGAATTGTAGATATTCAGGAGTGTTTTTTACAAAATGAACCTTCAAACGAAATTAGAAATAAATTACGCGAATTTACTAAACAAGAAGGCTATGATTATTATAATAGCCGTACTCACGAAGGTATGATGAGAAATCTTATGATAAGAACAAGTTCTACCGGCGAAACAATGCTAGTTGTAGTTTTTAATAAAGATGAAAAAAAACTTATTCATGCCTTAATGGAATTTTTAAATCAGGAATTTCCTAATATTACATCATTACAATATATTGTAAATACAAAATTTAATGATTCTATTTACGACCAAGAAGTAATTTGTTATAAAGGCAGAAATTATATTTTAGAAGATTTAGATGGGTTAAAATTCAGAATTGATGCAAAATCATTTTTTCAAACTAATACAGAACAGGCATTGAATTTATATAATAAAACTGTTGAATTTGCTGATATTCAGGCTAATGACTTAGTTTATGATTTATACACAGGAACTGGGACTATTGCAAATTTTATTGCAAAAAACTGCAAAAAAGTTGTTGGTATTGATTCTGTTCCTGAAGCCATTGCAGATGCAAAGAAAAATTCAGAATTAAACAATATTTCTAATACAGTTTTTTACTCCGGCGATATGAAAGACATGTTAAATTCTGATTTTATTTCAAAAAATGGCAAACCCGACACAATAATTTTAGATCCACCAAGAGCAGGAGTTCACGAAAATGTAATAAATATTATGCGAGAAATATCTGCAAATAAAATTGTATATGTCAGTTGTAATCCTGCAAGCCAAGCAAGAGATATAGCATTGCTAAGCGATATTTACGATGTTTTAGAAATTCAACCTGTGGACATGTTCCCTCACACTCATCATGTTGAGAATATTGTTTTGTTGGTGAAAAAATAATTGCAAAAAAGAATAGTTTTATAAAAATTATTAAAAAATTGTATGCAAATTTGTTTTCAGTTTTTAATCTTTAAAATTGATATATAAAATCTCACTTGGGTCTAATCTATATTTTTCTATTTCTTCATTTGAAATAAAATCGCTAATTTTAAATTCTTGAACATTAAATCCTGCTGTTTTCAACCTTTCTGGATAATCTAAACCATGCCACCTTAAATGGTCGTATTGTCCAAAAATCTTTTCTCTTTCTTTTGGGTCTGTAATGCTTAAATCTTCGTGAGTTTCTGCATAATCATAATTTATTGGGACTTGCAAAATAGCTTTTCCACCATTTTTCAAAATCCTTAAAATTTCTTTCATTGCTTCTATATCATTTTCTACATGCTCCAATACATGGTTGCAAATTACCCAATCGTAAGTCTTGTCTTCCAAAGGGATTTTCATAATATCAAAATGCAAGTCTGCAATTGGAGAAACTAAATCTGCACTTGTATAATCTAAATTTGAGAGTTTTTTAAACCTTTTTAAAAATGGTTGTTCAGGTGCTATATGTAAAACTTTATATTTTTCTGTAAAAAAATCACTGTGGTTTTTCAAATATAAATATATTAATCTATGTCTCTCTAATGATAGGCAAACTGGACACAAACGATTTTCGCCTGCTTTACTTCCATAAGGTAAAAATTTTCTAAATTTATTTTCGCAAATCGGACATTCAACTTTATTGCCATAATAAAATGGACGAAGCAAAATAGAAAATAAGCCAGACATTTTTATTAAAATTGGGCGGGGTATATTTCTTACAAAAAATCGTATTATCTTTTTCATTTTAAAATTATTTTCTCAATATTGCTTGAATTTGCATCAACTTTTATTAAAAAATCTAAAAATACATACCAAATATAAATTTCTATCTCTTGAAAATCTAAATCTTTTAGCAAATTACCGTAATTTCTTACTTGAGATACATAATTTGAGTTTTCTTTTTCACCAAATTTATAGTCAATTACGCAGATTTTTTTTTCATTATAAATAATTCTATCTGGGCGGTAAATTCTACCAGTTTTATCAATAATTTCAGTTTCGTTAAGTATTTTATATTTTTCTGAAAACCATTCCGCCACAATTGGTTTTGAAATAATAGCATTTATTTCATTTTTATAAAAATCTTCTTCAGAACTTTTTATTAATCCTGAATGGGAAATTTTCTTAATTGCAGAATTAATATCTTTTTCATATGAAATATTTTCAAAAATTTTATGAAAAACTATTCCTTTATGAATAGACGAAACAGATTCAGGGTTTAATTTATCTCTTTCAAAAGAAGACTTTATGCTGATTTGCTTGTTTGCAAAATAAACCGGATATTTATTTATATAAAAATCTTCATCTTGCTTTGTTCCCCTATCTGGTTTTTCTCCAAAATAATATTCTGTATAGTTAAAATCAGAGTTTTCAGTAATTTTTACTTTTAAATTATTTTGAAAATCAAACTGAGAAATTGTTTTATTTATAATTGTAGATATTCTTGAGTTTACATTGTCAGTTTGTTCAATATCAGATATATACAAACCTATTTTAGCTCTGGTAAATGCGACATATAAAATATTAAAAGCTTCAACAATATTTTTAAATTTTGTCGAATAAAAATCCTTTTCAAAAACTGAATTTTTAAGTTTATTATTGTAATTAACCGCCCAAGTTGGTAAAGAATTGAATGGTGGAATATCAGAGCTTACCCAGATTGTGTCATTATATTTATTCATTGTCCAGTTGCAAAATGGAACTAAAACAAAATCTGCAGCTAAACCTTTTGATTTGTGAATTGTTAATATATTTATTGCATTTTGTTTTTCAGGAACTCTTATATTTTGGTTTTTTCCTTCTTCTTCCCAAAAATTAAGAAATAAATTTATTTCTGAGGCATATCTTTGTTCAAATTTCAAAATTAGATCTTGAAATGAACTTAAAAAAGGGATATTTTCTTCATTTTCATTCAAACCAAACTCATTTATAATGATTTCTGAACTTTCATAAACCAATTTATTCCTAATTTTTTCTTGAATATTAAGCAATTTTTGTTCTAAATCTTTATTTGAAAGCAAGTCATCGATATTTTGCAGATTATCAGCATTATATAAGGCATAAATTTCTGAAATCGCGATTTGGTCGTTTATATTATTTACATATTTAAAAATAGAAATAATAAAATTCACAGCTTTACTTGAATTAATAAACAAAGAATCAGAGGAAATTATATCATAAACTAGTCCTTTTTTAGCCTTTTCGCTTTGTGAATATTTTAAAATATAGTTTGCAATTTCTTTACCTTCGTTATTGCCTCTGACTAAAATTAAAATTGAGCCGGCAGAATGATTATTAAGTTGGATTTCTTCGATTTGTAAAATTAAATTTTCCAAGATTCCTTCTCTTAGATTTTCAGCTTTAGCATTAAAAACTTTAATTTTAACTTCGGATTTATAATCTTTATTAAAATTTTGCGCAATATTTTTATAGATAGTATTTTTTAAAAGTTCAGAGCTATCTTGATGTAAAAGTCTTGGAAATTCATTTTCTATAATCTCAGATAAAATATTTACAGAATTTTCAAAAAACAAGTTATTAAATTCAACAATATTTTTTCCGCTTCTATAATTAGTTTCTAAATTTTTTTCAAAATAATATTCTGAAAAACTATTTTCCAACTCTTGAGCTAATAAATTCCATTCGCCCCCACGCCAACCATAAATTGATTGTTTTATATCACCAACAATTATATTGAGAAGATCTTTAGATAAACTCTCGCTTAAAAGAGGTTTAAAAGAATTCCATTGAGTAATGCTAGTATCTTGAAATTCGTCAATTAGGAAATTATTATAAAAAGTTCCTGTTTTTTCATAAATAAAAGACGCATTATTATTTTTAGCAATTTCTGAAAGAAAAACCGGCACATCATCTATTAAAAATTTATCTTCTTTTCCTAAATATTCTTTAATCGCTGCAAGTCCATAATTAATTAAAGCAGTTTTAGACAGATTTTTCTCAATTATTGAAACGCTATTATAATTTATATAGTTTTGCTCTAAAAAGTTTTTAAACTGATTTGATATCTCGCAAGATTTATTAAAAACCCCAATACAAAGGCTATCATTTAATTTAGCCACAACAAACCAATCTTCAATTTCAAAAGCTTTTTCAAAAATATTTTCTATATCAATATTTCCTGTAGATTTTAAAGTAGAAGAAGTCTTTAAAATTTTATTAATTACTGATCTAGACTTTCCTTTAAAATTATCAGCTTCAAGACTATGGTTTTCAAGTAATTGTTTATATAAATTTTCAAAATTTTCTACTTGTTTAATAAAATCGCTTTTAATTTTTTTAAGTTGATTTCTTAAGTTTTTCAAATTATTTGCATCTTTAAAAAACTCATCATATTGCTCTTGAAAACTTCTATAATCAGACTTTATAACATTTTTCAAATAATCACTTAATTCAGCTCTAAAATCCCACTTTTTTTGGTCTCGCATTTTTTCATTAACTAATTCAAGTATAAGTGGTCTAAGAGTTTTGTCAGAATTTGATTTTTCAAGAAGCTCGTCAACAGTTGCATTAACAACCTTAGCAGTGTCAAGCTCTAATTCGTAGTCGTATTGTATTTTAGTTTCTTTAGTAAAGTTTCTTAATATTTTTTGAAAAAAGCTATCAATTGTTAAAACTGAAAAAAAGGAATAATCGTGTAAAATACCAGTAAAAATTGATTGAGCTCTATCAATTATTTCCTTTTCATTTGTATTATTTGCTATGGCAAGGCTTTTAATTCTTTCTGATTCTCCTTTTGCAATTTTGGAAAGGTCCTCAATAATTCTTGATTTCATTTCGTCGCAGGCTTTATTTGTAAAAGTAACTGCTAAAATATTTCTCCATGGAGAATTATTTTGGAACAAAAGATTTATATATTCTCCGGCAATATTATGAGTTTTGCCAGAACCAGCAGATGCAGAATAAACAACAAGTTTTTGCATTAATCTTCTAGTTCAGGAAATTGGACATTAGAAGTTTTGCATTCTTCAACAATTACTGTTTGCATCCACTCGTTTGGAAAGTTTAAACATTTAATTTCATAATTCCCAATAGGTTTATCAATAGTTTTTGTTTGCAAGTTTTCTAAAGAAAAAACCTTAATATTCTCAATATAAACTTCAACACTTTGACCAGTTTTATTAGTAATAGAAATTTCGCCTGTATGATTTAATTCGCAAGCGTTTTTCATTCTACAGCCAAAAGACAAACTCAGTCCTAAAAATAAAAAAACCAATATTTTTATAGCTTTCATTTAAGTAAAAATTAAATTTGTTCAAAATTAAAGATTAAAAACTAGTTTTCAAAATTTGAAAATAAAATTTGCTAAAATAAATTAAAATTGGCAAATATTTTATGTTGTAATAATCTAAAACTATAAATTTTGAAACCTAGAAATCTTGAAAACGAATTGAAATCTTATGCCTGTTTTGTCATGATTTTTGCAACAAGTGGCAAAAATCCCGCCAAAACCCCCACTTTTTCGCAAAACCTATAGCCCCATTCTAATATATACGCAAATTCCCAAATAAAGTTTCGTTTTTCACCCTAAAATCGGTTCGAGTTTTAAAAGTCGAACTTTTTTGATTTTTACTGGTAAGTTTTGATTTATTTTAACAAAATTTAATTTTATAGAGGCGTAAATTCAAAATAAATTAGTATTTTTGGAAAGATTTTTAAAAAATTTAAGGGTATTTGAACAGGGGCTGTAAAGGAGTACAAAAAAACAATAACACAATAATTGAAAATGCTTGATGAACAATTATGTTAAAACATTTTCTTATTTTTTTATTGACATTTTAAAAACAAAAGTTATCTTTGCATCTGCAATAATACATATACTTTGTGTATTATTGCAGATATGTTGCAATATATAAAAAGATGGAAGAATACAAAAAAATAGAAGATTGGGTTAATGATTTACCAAAGCGAGGAAAGTCCGTTTTTACAAAACAAGAAGTTACAAAACAATTCTCGACCTTGTCGTATTACAGCATTAGAAACGCATTAAATCGACTTTCAAAGAAAAAAAAGGTACAGTCGGTTTGGCGAGATTTTTATGCCGTCATTTTGCCCGAATATGGAATGAAAGCCATTGTTCCACCGATGGAATATATCAACCAATTAATGAAATTTTTGGACAAAGATTACTATGTGGCGTTGCTAAGTGCGGCAGCATTACAAGGGGCGGCACACCAAGCGCCAATGGAATTTTTTGTAATCACAAGCTCACGAATTTTACGCGACAAGCAAATGGATGACGTAAAAATAAACTTTGTTACAAAGAAAAATATTCCAACTGAACTTCTTATGCAGGTTATGGTTAGCAGTGGCTATGTAAACGTTTCTTGCCCTGAATTAACGGCTTTCGATTTAATTATTTACGAAAAAAACATAGGCGGGATAAACCGTGTGGCAACAGTTCTGAGTGAATTGGCAGAGAGTATTAATTTTGAACAAGTTAATGCAGAATTTTTAAAGACACTGAATATTGCCGTTATCCAACGCTTAGGCTATTTGCTTGAATTATTGAGATTTTGTGAGTTAGCAAATATTTTGTTTGAAAAATCAAAATTAGCAGAAATAAAGTTCAGAAAATATCCATTATCCGTACTTTCAAAAAAGAAAAATTATGCTGATTTTCAGATAAATGACAAATGGAAGCTCATTATTAACGAGGAAGTAGAAATTGACGAATTGTAGGAGTAATGAGAGCAGAGTGCAAAACTTGTTTTGACTTTGCCGAATCGCTACCACAATCTTTAAAATAAAACTTATGATACCCAAAGAACATATTGTTGAATGGAAAGAAACAGTACCTTGGACTGATGCACAAATGGTTGAACAAGATCTTATTATTTGCCGTGCATTAGTGGCAATTTATGATGACGAATTTTTGTCTTCGCACTTGGCATTTCGTGGTGGAACAGCATTGCATAAACTTTATTTGTCTCCACAACCGAGATATTCCGAAGACATTGATTTAGTACAAATTAAACCCGAAAGTATCGGCGCAATACTCGACAGATTACGTAAAGTTTTATCTTTTCTTGGAAAGCCAATTATCAAACAAAAACAAAACAATAACACGTTGGTTTTCAAAACAGAATCAACTTTTCCACCGATTATACCCATTCGCCTGAAAATAGAAATCAACTGCAAAGAGCATTTTAGCGTACTTGGCTTGGTAAAAATACCGTTTGAAGTTAAAAGTCAGTGGTTTAATGGTTCGTGTGAGATTACTACATATCAATTAGACGAATTAATTGGTACAAAACTTCGTGCGTTGTATCAACGCAAAAAAGGGCGTGATTTGTTTGACTTGTGGAAAGCGTTGGAAAATCCTAACTTAAATACAAAAAATGTTGTGAAATGCTACCGTAGGTACATTGAATTTTCAGATGGCGATTCGCCCACGCAAACCGTCTATATTGCCAATATGGAAGAAAAAATGCAAGAAGATATTTTTTTGAACGATACACAGGCTCTACTTCGTCCGATATTGACTTTTAATCCGCAAGAAGCATACGAAATTGTGAAACGGGAATTGATTGAAAAAATATGATAAAATGAAGAAACCTGCCCATAATAAAGTATTTATGCCATAAATGTATATAATAATCCAAAACTGTCCACTTATAATAAGTTAAAAGTTAAAAGTCGAAAGTCTGTAAAGTCGAAAGTCTGTAAAGTTAAAAGTTGAAAGGGGCTTATTAAAATATTTGTAAATCTGTTTTGTCATGATTTTTGCAATAAATAGCAAAAATCCCGCCAAAACCCCCACTTTCTTGCAAAACCAACACCCCATCTTTGTATATACGTAATTCCTGTACATAATAATCTAAAACTGTCCACCTATTAATAATTGAAAATTAGTCAGTTAATACCACAAGAATAGAACATTTTTTATTGCGACACTCAAAATGGTGTCGCAAAGATTGTATGACACTAACAATGAGACACTTATAAATACGTAAAAAAAAAGTGATAAAGTCAGGAGCCAAAACTTATCAAAAAACTTGCAAAATCAAGACCTGACAATTCTTTACTAATTATTCAAACAATAATAATAAAATAAAAAAACTAAAATCCTTATTTTTCTATAAATTCAAAAATTTCCATTCTATCAAATTCTAACCAATATTTTATTGCATATTTCCTTAATTCTTCCCAATATTCAGGCGTTAAATTTCCGCATTTGTCAATTGTTTTTTTTATATCTGATTGAATTTGTTTCCAATATTCATCTTTTAAAATTAAAGTAATTTCTCTATCTTTAAATCTGAATTTTGCAGCCGGTATTTTATTTTCTTGTTCTGCAACTCGAATTAATCCATGCCCAATTGTTCCACCTGTTCCTACTTGCAAACCGTCATTCATGCAACTTAGTGGCGTAGTTAAACCCGCATAAGAAAGAATTTCTACATCATCTAATGAAATATTGAAATATTGCCTAATTCTAATTCCCATTTTTACTCCAACAACGGCATAAATTCCAAAATGTCCGTGCATTTCATTTGTAATTACAGCTGAACGAAATTCAGAATATCCATATAATTTAATTAATTCTTTCACATAAGGTTTTATATCTTCTGCATAATATTCTGGTAAAGTTGGAAATTTATCAAAAACCTTATTTTCATATTGATGTTTGCTGTCTAAAATTTTTAAATAAGCTGTTTCAAAATTTTTTAAGTTTTTATTTTTAATACTTACATACAAGATTTTATTTTCTTGATTTTCATCAAATAATTCGGGATTTATTAAATATAATGGCAATAAATCATCCCAAAATCTGTAAAATTTAGTCTTTATTTTTTCTTGAATTCCCTGATTTTTATGAGATTCAAAAATTAAATCTGAGTATGGATTATTGAGTTTTGATATTTTATTTAAAAATTTATTTGTTAGTAAAGTTTCTTTAATTTTATCTGTATTAAAAAAAACTTTATTCACTGTATGGCAATCACTTACAGATTTTGCAGCTTCAATATCCGAGTTTAAATTATATCCTGTTTTTATATCTCCTTGATACCATAAAATTTGTTCTATTTGGGAATGTATGTCTTTGTTTTTCAATAATTCCGCAATATTTGTTAAAGGTCCTAAACAAATTAAATATACAGGTTCTTCTTCCTCATTTATTTCTTTTATAAGCAATTCTACTGCTAAATTTTTTTCCGGAATTTTAATATTTTCCTCATTTCCCCAATTTACTGATAAGCAAAGTTCATTACATCCGGCATTTTTTTTGTTTGTTTTTTTTCCATAAGCAACAGGAATACCTTCATGTCCGAAATGTTTGAGCATTGCTTTTATCTTTTTATACCCCTCTTCTGGGCTTAAAAGTCCGTCACTTGTGGTAATTGCTAAAAGCTCAAAATCAGCAGAAGCTAAAATAAGGCTTATTGCTCTTAAATCATCAGGGGCACAATCTGTATCGATGATTACATGAAATCTTGCCTTTCCTGAATGGGCAAAAAGTAAAGTATTTGCGTAAAATAATGCAAAAATCAGGAATACTATTTTTAATCTTTTCATTTAATTGAATTTCTCAGTTTACAAATCTTTAAATAATTTAAAATTTATCCCTGCATTAAAGTTTATTCCCGGCATTGGATATTCAAAGTTAATTTCGTATTCAGAATTTAAAATATTATTTGCGGCAACAAAAATATTCCATTCTTTAGTGATATTATACGACAATCTTGCATTAAGAACTATATAGTTGACTTTAACGTCTTTATCAGGGTCTTCGGGAACAAGTTTTGAATATAAGCCATTGATTGATTGTAGGCTTAAGTTAAGAATAAAATCATTAAATCTATAATTTCCGCTAAAATTTAGTGCATGTTCTGGAGATGAAATTATAGGTTTTTCCATGTATAAATAGCTATAATTTATGTTAAATCTTAGATTTTTATTAATCCTAATATTTGTTAAAAATTCTCCACCAAAATTACTAAATTCTCCTGTGTTTTGATATTTGGGCATTCCTCCATCTCTCACTAATTTTATCATATTACTACCTTTATTATGAAAAGCAGAGAGTTCAAAATTAATATTATCATTTATATTTTGTAAATATCCAAGTTCATAATTCCAAAGTTCTTCTGGCAAAAGTTCGGCATTTTGAGGTGGAAACATATATAATTCACGAATTGTTGGGCTTCTAAAACCTTTAGATGCAATAGCTTTAATTGTTGAGTTTTCGTTTAGATTATAACTAATTCCGGCTTGTGGCACCCATTCTTGTCCATAAACAGAATGATTTTCTAATCTAAGTCCTGCATTTAGAATAAGTATATCGTTAAAATTTTGTTGACTTAAAATATAAGCAGCCATTTCATATAAAGTAGTATCGTTTAAACATGCGTCCATAATTGTATTTTCTGCAAAACCTCCAAAAGTTTTGAAATCTAAACCAATAGTTGTCAAATTTCCTGCAAAAGGTCTAATACTTTGATATAAGATTAATCCTGAATTAATATCATTTGAATGAAATCCATCATATAGTTTATGTTCTCCGAAATTATGAAAAACTTTTAATGCTCCTTGAAAATTTGAAAAATTATTTTCTAATGCAAAAGATGTTTTTCCTCTTAAAATATCAATCCAATGTGGAGCTAAAGTATTGGGGACGCTTATTGGTCCGGGGTCTTGTGTGTAAAATTTTGCCAAACTAATATCAGTATAAACAGTTAATTCATCTAAAATATCATAAGCAATTTTTGCATAAGCATTATCAATTTTAAAATCTGAACTCGCTCTGTGTCCATCTGTTTGGTCGTGGTTATAAGACAGAAAAGTGCTAAATCCTTTTTTTCTAAATCCTGCACTAGCCATATATTTTTGAGTATTAAAGCTACCAAATGAGCTGCGTGCGTTTATTGAAATTCCATCTGTTTTTTGTTTTTTAGTAATTATATTAATTACTCCTCCCATTGCGTTGGAACCATATAAAATTGAGGCAGGACCTCTAACAACTTCTACTCTTTCAACATCACTAGCCACATAAGCGTCTGGTAAAGGATGCCCCATAATTCCCATATATTGAGGATGCCCGTCTAATAATAAAAGCACTTGAGTGTTTGGAAAACCACCTACTCCTCTAATACTAATTTGCCCGGCAGAACCATCAGAAACTCCAAAACCTGTAACTCCGCGTTCGGTTACAAAAACTCCGGGAACATTATTGCTGATTACAGGCAACAAAGCCGATTCATTACTGTTTTCAATTTCCATTTTATTAATTACTGAAATTGTCAAAGGAATATTATTCCTTGTAACTTCTGTTTTGTTAGCTGTGATTACAACCTCTTTCAGCTTAATTGTATCGTCTAAAATACTTTGAGCATTAGACATGAAAATTACAATAAATGTAAAAACCAAGAATAAAAATATTTGTTTCATAGTGTTAAAATTTACTATTTGCAACAAATATATATAATAAAATTTTTAAAATAAAGCAAATTTTAAAATAGAATTTGTTAAAATTTTAACTAAAGATAATATTTGTATTTTTATAATTTATATCTAATTGGTAATTAAAGTATTTTGCCTGATTTATTTAATAAAGATTTGAAAACAATTAAATCTAATTTCTTTGTGAAAAAATTTTTAAAATATGGGAAATTCAAAAAAATAATCCTTATCAACTAAAAAATGTTAATATTTTAATTTGCAAATCTGAAAAAAATAAATATATTAGGGCTACTTTTGTAAACTTATGGAAAGGACTGTAAAATGGTAGCGAATTATTCGGAAGATAGTATTAAAACTTTAGATTGGGAAGAGCATATTCGGAAGCGCCCTGGAATGTATATAGGCAAATTAGGAGACGGGAAATCTAAAGACGATGGAATTTATATTTTAATCAAAGAAGTTATTGATAACTCAATTGACGAGTACGCAATGGGCTTTGGGAAAAATATTGATATTAAGCTTGAAGATCATACTATCACTGTTAGGGATTATGGTCGTGGAATACCGCAAGGAAAACTTGTTGATGTAGTGTCTAAAATGAATACAGGTGCAAAATACGATTCAAGTGTTTTTCAAAAATCTGTTGGACTTAACGGAGTTGGGGTAAAAGCTGTAAATGCTCTATCTTCTTCATTTAAAGTAAGTTCATATCGCGAAGGCAAAAAGAAGACAGCAGAATTTTCAAAAGGATTAAAAACCACTGAAACTGAGATTGTTGACACAGATTTACCAAATGGAACACTAGTGGTTTTTACGCCTGATACCGAAATTTTTGGAAAATATAATTTCAATATTGAGTTTATTGAAACTATGTTAAGACATTACACTTATCTTAATATTGGTTTAACAATAAATTTTAACGGCACACGCTTTCATTCCAAAAATGGTTTACTTGATTTATTAAACGAAAATTTAAACCAAGAGCCACTTTATCCTATTGTACATTTAAAAAATGGAGATATTGAACTAGCCTTTACTCATGGCACACAATATAACGAAGAGTATTATTCTTTTGTAAACGGACAAAACACCACTCAAGGCGGGACACATTTAGCAGCATTTAGAGAAGCTTTTGTAAAAACAATTCGTGATTTTTATAAAAAAGATTTTGATGCTAATGATATTAGGCAAAGCATTATAGCAGCTGTTAGCATTAGAGTTATAGAACCAATTTTTGAGTCACAAACAAAAACAAAATTAGGCTCAAAAGATATGGGACCTGATGGACCTAGTGTGAGGAATTATATTTTCGATTTTATGAAAAAAGTTGATGATTTCCTTCACAAAAACTCTGAAATTGCTGAGGAAATTCAAAAGAAAATACTTGCTTCAGAAAAAGATAGAAAAGCAATTGCAGGCATTCAAAAATTAGCAAGAGAAAGAGCTAAAAAAGTTAGTCTTCATAATAAAAAACTTAGAGATTGTCGTATTCATTACAATTCAAACGATGAAAGACGTTACGAAACAACAATTTTCTTAACCGAGGGCGATTCTGCCAGTGGGTCTATTACAAAATCAAGAGATGTAAATACTCAAGCTGTTTTTAGTTTAAAAGGAAAACCAGCAAATTCCTATGGTGAAACTAAAAAAGTAGTTTACCAAAACGAAGAGTTTAACCTTTTGCAAGCTGCCTTAAATATTGAAGAAGGAATAGAAAACATAAGATATAGAAATGTTGTAATAGCAACCGATGCCGATGTTGACGGTCTGCATATACGTCTTTTGTTAATTACTTTTTTCTTACAAATTTTTCCTGATTTATTAAAACACGGACATTTATTTATATTGCAAACACCGCTTTTTAGAGTTAGAAATAAGCAAAAAACAATTTATTGTTATGACGAAAAAGAAAAAGAAGAAGCAATAAAAAAACTAAAAAATAATCCGGAAATAACTCGTTTTAAAGGATTAGGTGAAATTTCTCCTGACGAATTTAAAAACTTTATAGGTAAAGATATAAGATTAGAGCCAGTGAGTTTATCTAAAGCTGACCAAATCCAACCTTTACTTGAGTTTTATATGGGAAAAAACACTCCAGACCGTCAAGAATTTATTATTAACAATCTTAGAGTAGAAGAAGATATATAAAAAGAGAGTTTAGAAAAACATGAGCGAAGAAATCAATAATATACCTGAAAATAGTACAGACAATAAAGAAGAATTTGTTCCAGTTGAAATTATAGAACAGGAAGAGCCAAAAATTACCCGTCTGCAAGGGATGTTTAGAGACAGTTTTTTGGATTATGCTTCCTATGTAATTTTAGAGCGTGCAGTTCCTCATATTTATGATGGTTTTAAGCCTGTTCAACGCCGTTTGATGCACGCCATGAAACAACTTGACGATGGCAGATATAATAAAGTTGCAAATATTGTTGGACATACAATGCAATACCACCCACACGGAGACGCTTCTATAGGTGATGCTTTAGTACAACTTGGACAAAGAGATCTTTTGGTTGACTGTCAAGGTAATTGGGGAAATATTTTAACCGGCGACTCTGCTGCTGCACCAAGATATATAGAAGCTAGATTAACGAAATTTGCCCTTGAAGTTGTTTTTAATCCTAAAACCACAAATTGGAAATCATCTTATGATGGTAGAAATAAAGAACCTATAACTTTACCTGTAAAATTCCCCTTACTTTTAACTCAAGGCATGGAAGGTATTGCTGTTGGTCTAGCTTCAAAAATTTTACCACATAATTTCTTAGAACTTATTGATGCAAGCATTGCTCATTTACAAAATAAAGAATTTGAAATTTTTCCTGATTTCCCTACCGGCGGATATGGAGATTTTAGTAAATATAACGATGGTTTAAGAGGTGGACGAGCAAGGGTACGTGCAAAAATCGAAAAATTAGATAGAAGAACTTTAGTTATTAAAGAAATTCCTTTTGGAACTACAACAAGTAAAATTATTGAGTCCATTATTGCAGCTAACGATAATAAGAAAATTCAAATTAGAAAAATTGAAGACAATACAGCTGAATTTGTCGAAATTTTAATTCATTTACCTTCAGGCGTTTCAACCGATAAAACCATTGACGCTTTATACGCCTTTACACAATGCGAAGTTTCTATTCCTACTTATGCCTGCGTTATAGAAGACGATACACCAAAATTTATTGGCGTTTCTGAAATTCTGAAAAATTCGGCAGAAAATACTAGAACTCTTTTACAACAAGAATTGCTAATTCAAAAAGACGAATTAGAAGAAGAATGGCATTCGCTTTCTTTAGAAAAATGGTTTATAGAAAAAAGAATTTATAAAGAAAAAGAATATGAAAACGCAAAGTCAACTGAGCTAGCAATTGACTTTATTCATTCAAAAGCAATTGAACATAAGCTAAATTTAGCACGTGAAATAACAAGAGATGATTTGTTAAAATTGCTCGAAATTAGAATGAAAAGAATTTTGCGTTTCAATAGCGACAAAGCAGAAGAAGATTTGTTAAATATTTTGGAAGAAATCAAAAAGATACAAACTCATCTTGATAATCTTACTCAATACGCAATTGATTATTACAAACGTATTAAAGAAAAATATGGTAAAGGTCGTGAAAGAAAAACCGAAATGCGAAATTTTGATGTTATTGATACAGCCCAAGTTGCAATATTAAATGAAAAACTTTATGTAAATTATAAAGAAGGTTTTGTAGGCTACGGACTTAAAAAAGATGAGTTTGTTTGTGAATGTTCTGATATTGATGATATTATAGTTATACGCAAAGACGGAAAATATAGTATTTCAAAAATTTCAGAAAAAGCATATTTTGGAAAAGATATTTTATATGTTAATGTTTTCTTTAGAAACGATAAACGCACAATTTATAATGTAGCTTATAGAGATGGAAAAACTGCAACTTCATATATAAAAAGATTTGCAGTAACAGGAGTTACACGCGATAAAGAATATGATTTAACAAAAGGAGCCGAAAGTTCTAGAGTTCTTTATTTTTCAGCCAATCCAAATGGAGAAGCCGAAGTTATAAAAGTGTTTTTAAAACCAAAACCAAAAATCCGAAAACTAAGTTTTGAAATTGATTTTAAAGATATTGCAATAAAAGCACGTACAGCTCAAGGTAATATCCTTTCTAAACACGATATTCATAAAATTACTTTAAAAGAAGAAGGTGTATCCACGCTTGGAGGTAGAAAAGTTTGGTTTGATGAAGAAGTTTTTAGACTTAATGATAGTGAACGTGGAACATTTTTAGGTGAATTTCAAGGAGAGGACAAAATAATAGTTTTTACAAAAGACGGAAATTGTAGATTAACTAATTTTGATTTATCAAATCATTACGAAGATAATATTTTAATAATTTCAAAATATGAACCTGAAACCATTTATACAGCCATACATTATGATGCTGAACAAGATTTTTTCTATTTAAAACGTTTTCAAGTTCAGGAAGATTTAAAAGAACAATTAATTATTTCCGAAACCCAAGACTCATATCTTGTTGCACTTTCAAGTGATGATTATCCTCAAGTAAAATTAAACTTTGCAGGCAATCACAAAGATAGAGAACCAGAGCTTATTGATGCCGAAGAGTTTATTGCTGTTAAAGGAATTAGAGCTAGAGGGAAAAGATTAACTACTTTCGAAACTTCAAAAATTAGTTTTGATCAGCCTTTAGTAAAAGAAAAACTTGATGACTATGAAGATGAAATAGAACTTGAAATTATTGACAATAACGAAGAAGATGAAATAGAATTCGAAGTAATTGATACAAGAGAAAATGAAGATGCTGAAAATGAGGAAAATGAAGAAACTAAACAAAGCTCAAAAGATAAAAATAAAAAACCTCCTGCTGACAGTGGTACTCAAATGACTTTAGATTTTTAAAAAAACCTAATTTATGAAAATTCTATTATTAGGTTTTATGAGTTCTGGCAAAAGTGTTTTTGGGAAAAAACTTGCAAGTGCTTTAAAACTAGAATTTTATGATTTAGATAAGCTTATAGAAGAAAAATATAAAATAAGTATCCCAAGTATATTTTCATATTTTGACGAAAGCATTTTTAGAAACTTAGAAAGCATTACACTAAAAGAGTTTGAAAATAAAAATAATTTTCTTTTGTCTCTTGGCGGTGGTACTCCATGCTTTAATAATAATTTAGAAATAATAAAAAAACTTGGAACTAGTATTTACATAAAATTAGATGCAAAATCATTAACGCACAGACTGATAAACTCTAAAACTAAAAGACCGCTAATTACTAATTTATCAGAACAAGAGCTTTTACATAAAGTAGAAACAATGTTGATAGAAAGAGAAAATTATTACTCACAAGCAGATTTAATTGTGAATGGTTTTAATCTTAAACTTGAATATGTTTTAAGCAAGTTGTTTGACATTGAATACGGCGAAATGTGAAGAAGCAATTTTCATTTTTTTCTTATCATCATCAATCCATCCCGCACAGGTAAAATCAATTTTTCAACTCTGCTATCTTGGGCAATATATTCGTTAAATTTTATTATTCCTTTAGTCATATAATCATTAGATTCAATTTTGCCAAAGATTTTATTATTCCACAAAACATTATCGGCTAAAATCAAACCTCCATTTTTGACTTTTGGAAAAACTAAGTCATAATATTCAATATATTCACGTTTATCACCATCAATAAAAACCAAATCAAATATTTCATTTAAGTTTGGAATTATTGTTTTAGCATCTCCAACTAAAGCATTTATTTTATTTTTTTGTCCTGATTTTTCAAAATACTTATTAGAAAGCCATTGAATTTCGTCATTTTTCTCAATACTTGTTATTTTTCCATCTTCATCTAAAGCTCTTGCTATACAAATTGTTGCATATCCGGCATAAGTTCCAATTTCCAAAACTGATTTAGCCTTAAAAAGCTTAACAAACATTGATAACAAATGAGCTTGATAATTTCCTGAAAGCATTCTTGGATGCAATTGTGTTAAAGCAGTCTCTCGCGAAAGTTCTTTCAACAAATTATCTTCCGGTTCACAGTAGTTTTCTACATAATTCAAAGCAATTTTTTCGATATTGTCCATTTAATAATAAATTAAACTTGAAAAATTATTCAAATCAAAAATTTCATTTGCAACTTGCAACAATTGTTCAGCACTAACAGAATTTATTTCTTTTAATATATCTTTCAAACTTTCTACTTGATTAAAAATAAGATAAGTTTTACCCATAGACAATAAAGTGTTTGAATGAATTTCGCTACTTATTGCAAGTTGTCCCACAAATTGTTTTTTTAATTTCGACAATTGCAAACTACCCAACTTATTTTCTTTTAATCTTTTCAACTCTTTGTAAATAATTTCAATAGCAAGCTCAATTTTATCTTTATCTGAACCAAAATAAATATTAAAACAACCAATATCTTCGTAAGGAATATAATTTGATTCTATATTGTATGAAATTCCTTTTTTCTCACGCAACATCAGTACTAATCGAGCATTCATTCCTGGACCCGCTAATAAGTTAGACAACATTAACAAAGCTAAGCGCTTAGAATCATTAAAAGAATAAGCATAAGTTCCTAAAATACAATGAGCTTGGTATGTATTTTTTCTTATTGATTTATTAAAAACTGTTTTAGCATCAAATTTTTCTCTAATATAAAGTCGTTTATTTTCAGGATTTTGAGCAAAATATTTTTCACAATACCTCATCAGTTTCTCAAACTTAATTTTCCCAATAGAACAAAACACCATTTGCTCAGTATTGTATTTCTCTTTTACAAAATTGGATAAATTATCAGAATTATATTTTAACAATTTTGATTTTGTTCCTAAAGTATTTCTGCCTAAAGAATTAGAAGGAAATAATAATTCGTCAAAATGATCAAAAATACTATCAGAAGGAGAATCTTTATATGAATTAATTTCATCAATTATCACTTCTCTTTCTTTTTCCAATTCTTTTTGAGGAAAAACAGAATTAAAAACTACATCATTAATTAATTCAATTGAACGTTCATAATGTTCGTTCAAAAAACTTGCTGCAATTACAGTTTCTTCTTTTGTTGTCCATGCGTCAATATCAGCTCCAACATCGTCCATACGGCTAAGCACATGAAATGCTTTTCGTTTTTTAGTTCCTTTAAAAAGCATATGCTCCACAAAATGAGCTAAACCATGCTGATTAAACGCCTCATCACGTGTTCCACAATTTATTATTATTCCACAATGCGAAACATCAGACTCGATATAGCGATGAATAATTCTAATTCCATTATTTAATAAACCAGTATAATACAAATCTTTCAAATTTTTGACAAAGATACAATTCTAATATATACTGATAAAATAATTTTTTGAAGCAAAAAACACAGAAATATCAAAATAAAATTTATAAAACATAGTTTATAAACTAATTTTTCTGTAATTTTGAAAAAAATATAAATTAAACTATAATGAAATCATACAGAAAAATATTATATTTTGACATAGCTCAACGCCGTCAGTTTGTTAATATAACACAAGAAGTAATAAATTGTCTTTTAGAAAGCGAGATTAAAGAAGGCCTGTGTTTAGTAAACGCAATGCACATTACTGCAAGTGTGTTTATAAATGACGATGAACCAGGTTTGCATCAAGATTTTGAAGAATGGTTAGAAGGCTTAGCCCCAGAAAAACCACATGATAGATATAGACACAATACTTATGAGGATAATGGAGATGCTCATTTAAAAAGAAGTATAATGGGTCGTGAAGTGGTTGTAGCAGTTACTGATGGCAAATTAGATTTTGGTCCTTGGGAACAAATTTTTTATGGAGAATTTGATGGTATGAGACGTAAAAAAGTAATGGTTAAAATTATTGGCGAATAATTATGAAAAAATATTTCTTATATCTTTTTTTAAGTTTGCTAATAATTTCCTGCAAAAATAAAAAAGATAAAAATACAGAAAATCAAAGCAATTTAACGGAATTTTCTGCTCCAAATACCTATACTTTAATTTCAAGTACAAAAGGCGATTTGGATAAAGATAATCTTGATGAAATTATTTACTTATATGATACAGATAATATTAAAACAAAAGGAATTGAGAGAAAAATTTATATTTGTAAAAATGAAAACGACAAAATTCTAATTTGGAAAGAAATTTCCGGTCCTGTTTTAAGTTCAGATTATTTGCAGCAAAATATTGACCCCTTTGAAGAAATTTTAATTGATGAGAATAAAATTTACGTAATACACTCTGTTGATGCCGAAAACAAATTTTATTTTAACCACTGTTTTGAGCTTAAAGACGATGATTTTTATTTAACAAAAGCAACTGTTGATTACGCTATTCCCTGCGAAAAATGGGATACTTATATTATTGATTTTAAAGCAAAAATAATTTCTCACCAAACATCGCCAGATTTATGCGATGAAGATTTAATTGGTAAAAAACTTCAAATTTCTAAACAAGAATACAAACTTGAAGATTTACAATCTTATAAAATGCAAGACTTTATTCCCGGTAGCAATAAGCTAATAATTCCAAATACAAAAATTGAAGTTTATTTTTAAAAAACAATCTTCTCTTTTGTAATTATTCGAAAATTTAATATCTTTACAAAAATTATTTTATGAAGAAATATTTTTTAATATTAATTTTTGCATTTGCTTCTCAACTTGTTGTTGCCCAAGAAGATAAGTTTTATTTTGGTAATGAAAATCATTTTTCTAACACCAATAATACAGAGCAAGAAAAGAAAATTCCTTTTAAAACAAAAACAAACACTAATAAATTTCGTACAAGTTTTTCGGCAGGAACAGGTTTTTCAAGTTTTTACGGTCAAAATCTTTTTTACAATTATGTTTCGCCTAAAATAGATTATAATTTTACCGATAAATTTACTTTAACGGCAGGAACAGCTTTTGTGAGCTCAAATTTTCCTTCATATTTAGATTGGAATGCTGAAAATAGGACTTCTAAAACTATGAATCAAAATAAACTTTACTTTTTTATGAAAGGTTCATATTTAATAAACGACAAACTTAGAGTTCATGCAAGCAGCATTTTTGATACAAACCCAACAGCATTTTCAAACAATTCATCAAATTCATTTAATTCTTTTGGTTTTGATTACAAAATTGGTGAAAATTCTTATATAAGTGCAGAAATAAGCATTCACAAGCAAAATTCTTACAATCCATTATTTAGACCATATAATCCTATTTATTACGACAATCCCTTAATCAGACCTTTTGGTAATTCAATGTTTTCTGATCCTTTTCCAGAGTGGTAAACAAGAATATTCTTAACACTAAACTTAGCTTTCCAAGTTCAAAAAAAGAAATGCAGGAGCTTGGTTGGGAAACTGCTGACATAATTCTTGTGAGCGGAGATGCTTTTATAGACCACCCATCTTTTGGAACAGCAGTAATTGCAAGAGTTTTAGAAAACGAAGGATTTAAAGTAGCAGTAATACCACAACCTAATTGGCAAGACGATTTAAGAGATTTTAAAAAACTTGGAAAACCAAACTTATTTTTTGGAATAAGTGCAGGAAACATGGATTCCATGATAAACCATTATACAGCAGCAAAAAGAAAAAGAACTGACGATGCTTATACCCCAGGAGGAAAATCAGGGCAAAGACCAGATTATGCAAGCAATGTTTATTCAAATATTTTAAAACAAATTTATCCCGACACTCCCGTTATTTTAGGCGGAATTGAAGCATCAATGCGAAGATTTGCACATTACGATTTTTGGCAAGATAAAATTTTAAAGTCAATTTTAATAAGCTCAAACGCCGATTTGCTTGTCTATGGAATGGCTGAAAAATCAATTAGAGAAATTGCAAAACAAATAAATGAAACAGGAAGTATTTTTTCATGTTATAATATCAGACAATGTGCTTATATTGGCGAAATTCAGGATAAACAAGACAAAGATATTGAGCTTTTTTCATATGAAGAAGTATTAAAGGACAAAATCAAATATGGAAAAAATTTCGTTAAAATTGAAAATGAAACAAATTACCATAGCGACAGAAGAATTACCCAAATTATTGGAGATAAAAAAATAATTGTCAACCCAGCTTTTCCAAGTTTAAGTGAAAGCGAAATTGATGAAATTTATGATTTGCCCTACACTAGATTAGCACATCCACGATACGACAAAAAGCAAGCAATCCCTGCCTACGAGATGATTAAAAATTCTGTAAATATTCACAGGGGTTGCTTTGGAGCTTGTAGTTTTTGTACTATTGCAGCACATCAAGGCAAAAATATTTCAAGTCGCTCACAAAAATCAATTTTACAAGAATTGGAAAAAATATCTGAAATGCCAAATTTTACTGGGCATATTACAGATATAGGCGGTCCTTCGGCAAATATGTACAAAATGCAAGGCTTGGATTTAAAAATTTGTGAAACTTGCAAAAGAGCATCTTGCATATTTCCAAATATTTGTAAAAACTTAAATACTTCTCACGAAGAATTAATAAACCTTTATAAAAATTCTTTAAAAATAAAAGGGATTAAAAAAATCAGTATTGGCAGCGGAATAAGATACGATATTGCACTCTACACAACTAAAAATCCAAAAATTAACAAAATAAATCAAGAATATTTAGAATTATTAATAAGTAAATTTGTGTCAGGTCGCTTAAAAGTAGCCCCTGAACATAGCGAAGCAAAAGTTTTAAAATTAATGAGAAAAACTCCTTTTTCAGGATTTAAAAATCTAAGAAAAATATTTTTTAATATCAATGACAAATATGAATTAAACCAACAAATTATTCCTTATTTTATTTCGTCTCATCCTGGCTGTACAGAGGCAGATATGGCAAAGCTCACAAAAGAATTAAAATCCATTGGATATAAGCCCGAGCAAGTTCAATCCTTTACCCCTACTCCAATGACTTTGGCTACAGTTATGTATTATACTGGAATAAACCCCTATACAGGCGAAAAACTTTATGTAGCAAAATCACAAAAAGAAAAAGACAAACAGTTAAGCTATTTTTTTTGGTACACTGCAAAAAATAAAATTAAAAACACAAAAAAAGAAACAAAAAATAAAAAAATCACAAAAAACATCAATCTTAAAACAAAAAGAGAAAAGCTCTAATAATCAAGCAATTAACTTGAAAGTTTTGTTTTAAATAAAAAATAATCAATAAAAATTATGAAATTATGCTTTAAAATTTAAAATAAAATTATATTTTTGAAAATAAATATCATTTATAAACGGTTATTTTAATATTACCGAATATTTTATGAAAAGCTTGGATTTTAAAATATCATTACTTTTTTTGGGTTTAATATTTTCCTTAAATATTATGAGCCAATCAACTATTCAACTAAAGTTTTCGCCTGTAGGTATTCATCCATTTAACGAAACCAACAAACATTTATTTGATAATAAAATTGACGACAAGGCTATATTTGTTACCGAACCTTTCTTTTTATTTAGTTATGAATCTTACTTAAGTGGTGATAGTTTTGCTTTTAGAGCAATGTTAGGTTTTTTAAACGATGCAGCTGCAAAACCTGCCTTAACTCTACATATTGGTCTTAAACAAAGATTAGTTCAGGTTTGGAGAAATTCATTTAGTATTGGAGCAGGAGCTAATTTATATGGAAGAAGTTTATGGTCAAGCATTCCAGGATATGTTCAAGAAAACCATTGGGGAGCAAATGGAAGTTGGGAATATAAATTAGGTTTTATGGGCGAATTAGAATATGCACTATTTTTAAATGACAAAAACGATTTAACACTTTCACTTTTATACGGGCATCAACAAAATACTTTTACTTTTACAATAGGATATAAATATTGGATTTCTTCAATAATAAAAAATCCAAAAAAATGTGGTAATTGTCCATTTCAAAAAACAAGTAAGCATTGGAATCCTTAAATTATTAATAACATAAAATTTTAAAAATGGAAATAAAAAGAGTTTTCGATATTTTAGAATTATATAATAACGAATATGCAGACTTAAAAGATGCATTTTCATATAAAGACAAGGGCTCGTGGGTAAACTTTTCGGCTCACGACTATTACAAATATTCTCATCTTTTTGCTTGTGGCTTAATAAACAAAGGTTTTAAAAAGGGCGAAAAAATAATTACTATGTCCCAAAGTTTACCCCATTGGAATATTGCAGACATGGGGATTTCGCTTGCAGGTTTGGTTCATGTTCCTATCTACACAACTCTTGGAGGAGTAGAGTTAGAATATATACTAAGGCATTCTGATGCTAAAATAATTATTGTCTCAGATGAAAATCTTTATAAAAAACTAAAACCTATAGCAGATAAAATCCCGGAAATTCAAACTGTTTTTACTTTTCATCATATTGAGGGAATTGAAAACTGGATTAGTCTAATTCAAGAAGCGCAAGAAAATGAAGAGGAGTTAATGAAACAACTAGAAGAGAGAAAAAAATCAGTCGATGAAAATGATATGCACACATTAATTTACACTTCAGGAACAACAGGCAATCCAAAAGGTGTAATGATTTCTCATAAAAACATTTTAAGCAATGCTATAGGCGTAAAACCAATTGTACCAATAGACCACGGACAAAAAGCACTTAGTTTTTTACCACTTTGCCATATTTATGAAAGAATGCTTAATTACTCTTTCCAAATTAAAGGTATTTCTATTTACTATGCCGAAAATCTTGGAACAATAATAAATGACCTTAAAGATGTAAAACCACATTTATTCAATTCTGTACCACGGGTTTTAGAAAAATTTTACGACAAAATAATTTCTATTGGAAAAGATTTAAAGGGAATAAAAAGATGGATATTTTTTGCAGCAGTTAGATTAGGAACAAAACATGATGACAAAGGTAAAAACTCAATATTTTATAGATTTAGATTATCAATATACAGAAAATTAGTGTTTAAAAAATGGCAAGCTGCTTTTGGTGGAAACTTAGTTGCTGTTGTATCAGGTGGTGCTTCTTTACAAGTAAGATTAGCTAGATTATACACTGCCGCAGGAATAAGAATTTGTGAAGGTTACGGATTAAGCGAGACCTCTCCAGTTTTAGCAGTAAACTGGATGGATTGGAAAAATGCACACCTTGGAACTGTTGGACCAATCTTAAAAGGCGTAGAAGTGAAAATAGCCGATGACGGAGAAATTCTTGCTAAAGGACCAAATATCATGCTTGGATACTATAAAGATGAAGAAGCTACAAAAAGTGTTATTGACGAAGAAGGCTGGTTCCACACTGGAGACATAGGCGAGTTTATTGACAATAAATATTTAAAAATTACTGATAGAAAAAAAGAAATATTTAAAACTTCTAGTGGAAAATACATTGCGCCACAAGTTATTGAAAACAAATTCAAATCCTCCGGACTTATTGAACAGTTAATGATAGTAGGCGAAAATGAAAAATTTGTAAGTGCACTTATTTCACCAAATTTCAATTATCTACACTTTTTTGCCAGTAAATACAAAATTCATTACCGTGAAAATAACGAATTAATTAAACATCCTGAAATTATTAATAAATTCCAAAAGGAAATTAATTTAGTTAATCAAACTCTTGGAGAACACGAAAAAATAAAGAGATTTAGACTTGTATGCGAAGAATGGTCGCAACCAACAGGAGAACTTTCGCCAACTCTTAAATTAAAACGCAATGTAATTTATAAAAAATATGCCCATATATTAGAAGAAATATATGGACACGGCGAAGATAAAACCGAAGATATTGGTAAAGATAAATCCGCAGAATCTTTTGAAAAGAAAATTAGCAATGGAATGAAGAAATTAATAAATATTTATTCTTCTAATAAGGAATAAAGTATTAATGCTGATTTTGTCAATTTAAAACTATAAAAATATGCTTACGGGATTTTTAAATATTAATAATAAAAACATTTATTACCATTTTATTAATCCTGAATTTTCAAATAATACAGATGATGTTTTAATTTTTTTGCATGAAGGTTTAGGTTCTATTGGGCAGTGGAAAGATTTTCCTGAAAAATTATCTAAAAAATTAGAAATGCCTGCACTAATTTACGATAGGTACGGCTATGGAAAATCTGATGGCTTAAGCGAAAATAGAAATCCGAATTATTTAGAAGAAGATGCAAAAAACTATATGCCTTTTATTTTTAATAAACTTTTAAAACCAAATTCAAATAAAATTATTATAGGTCATAGCGATGGAGGAAGTTTAGCGCTTTTATATGCTGCAATGTTTCCAGAAAACACAAAAGCAATTATTATTGAAGCTGCCCATCTTTTTATTGAAGATCTTACTTATAATAGTGTAAAAAAAATGTATGATATTTTTTATAAAAGAGGATTGAAAAAAAGTTTAGAGAAATATCACGGCAAAAACACTGTTACAATGTTTCATGGCTGGTATGATGTGTGGACTAATCCTGAATACAAAAATTGGAATATTGAAAATTACTTAAAACTTATAAAATGTCCTGTTCTTGCTATTCAAGGAGATAAAGACGAGTACGGAAGCATAAAACAATTAGACTCATTAAAAAACAATATTAAATCTTTTTGCCAA
Source organism: Bacteroidales bacterium (assembly GCA_023228725.1). Taxonomy (GTDB): domain Bacteria; phylum Bacteroidota; class Bacteroidia; order Bacteroidales; family ML635J-15; genus Bact-19. Next base: position 43,003 of record JALOAQ010000003.1, read on the forward strand.
ATCGAATTAATCAAAAACTGTGGACATGCCCCTCATTTTGAAGCAGAAGAAGAGATAACAGAATTGACATTAAGTTTTATCCAGGACTTATAGTTAAGGAAAAAAATAAAATATTTTCAAAACTATAGGATTTTAATGACAAAAATCATATATTTGAAGTTTTTATTTAACAAATTAAAAATATTACACTATGAATTTTGAATTTACAGAAGAACAATTAATGATCCAGCAAGCAGCCAGAGATTTTGCGGAAAGAGAACTTTTACCTGATGTTATAGAAAGAGATGCTAAATCTATTTTTCCTCATCGTCAAATGAAACTTTTAGCTGAACTTGGCTTTTTTGGAATTACCCTTAGTCCAGAATATGGTGGAAGTGGAATGGATAATATTTCTTATGTTTTGGCTTTAGAGGAAATTGCAAAAATAGATGCTTCAAGTGCTGTAGTTTTAGCTGTTCATAATTCCTTAACTTGTTATGGTATTGAACATTATGGCAATGAAGAACAAAAACGCAAATTTTTACCCGATTTAGCAAGTGGAAATAAAATTGGAGCGTTTTTACTTTCTGAACCCGAAGCTGGCTCTGATGCTACTTCACAAAAAACTATTGCTGAAGACAAAGGAGATTATTATTTACTTAACGGAACAAAAAACTGGATTACAAGTGCAGATACTGCAGGAATTTATATAGTAATTGCACAAACACATCCTGAATTAAAGTATAAAGGAATAAATGCTTTTATTGTTGACCGTCATAGTGAAGGAATAAGTTTAGGTCCTCACGAAGATAAAATGGGAATGAGGAGCTCTGATACACACTCAGTTATGTTTACAGACGTAAAAGTTCCTAAAGAAAATAGAATTGGTGAAGATGGCTTTGGCTTTAAATTTGCTATGCAACTTTTAGACGGCGGACGTATTGGGATTGCAGCACAAGCTATTGGAATTGCAGGCGGTGCTTTTAATTTAGCTTTAAAATATTCAAAAGAAAGAAAAGCTTTTGGAACCGAAATTGCAAATCACCAAGCTATTGCTTTTAAACTTGCCGACATGGCAGTTAAATTAGAAAACGGTAGAAATTTAGTTTATAAATCAGCTTGGCAAAAAGATAATGGAATAAATTATTCATTAGTAAGTGCTATGGCAAAACAATATTGTGCTGATGTTGCAATGGAAATCACAACTGAAGCTGTACAAATTCATGGTGGTTACGGCTATGTAAAAGAATATCACGTAGAAAGATTAATGCGTGAAGCAAAAGTAACGCAAATCTATGAAGGCACCTCTGAAATTCAAAAAATTGTGATTTCAAGGGCAATTCTAAAAGAATAAATTATCTTTGCAACAAAATTTTAAAAACTATATAATATTAATAAATAAATTATGAAAATACTCGTTTGTATTGGTAATGTACCTGACACCACAACAAAAATTAAATTTGATACAGGTATGCAAAACCTTGATACCAATGGCGTACAATGGGTTATTAACCCTTGGGACGAACTTGCTTTGACAAGAGCGTTGGAAATAAAAGAACAATCAGCAGGTAAAATTGAAAAAGTTTCTGCCATAAATGTTGGGCTTGTAAATTCAGAACCAACTATTAGAAAAGCCTTAGCTATTGGTGCTGATGATGCTTTCCGTATTAATTGTGAACCAAGCGACTCTTACACAATTGCTGCTCAAATTGCAGAAGTTGCTAAAAATGAAAATTATGATATTATTTTTTCTGGTATAGAGTCTTCTGACTTTAATGCTGCTGCTGTAGGTAGTATGATTGCTGAATTTATGGATATAGCTTCGGTTTCTGCTGTTTCTTCTTTTGAGTTTAATGATGGTGATATCATATTAAAAAGAGAAATTGATGGAGGAAAAGAAACAGTGAAAATTCAAACTCCTTTTGTTGCAATTGTACAAAAAGGAATTTGTATAAATCCACGTATCCCTGCAATGAGAGGAATTATGATGGCAAAAACAAAACCAATTAAAGTTTCTACTCCTGTTTCTGTAGAAAATCTAGCAGAAGCATTAAGTTTTGAAGTTCCACCAGCAAAAGCTGAATGTAAAATGATTGATGCAGAAGAAACAGACCTGCTAATAGAACTTTTACATAGCGAAGCTAAAGTATTATAAATTAGAATTTTATTAATTTTAAAAATTAGATTATGTCAATTATAGTTTTCTCAGAAAATAGAAGTGCTAAAATTAAAAAAAGTAGTTTTGAAGCTGTTTCATATGCTAATAAAATATCAGAAAACACAGGATTAGCTGTGATTGCAGTTTCCATAGGTAATTTACCCAATGAAGAACTTGGGGAATTAGCCAAATATGGTGCTTCAAAAATAATTTCAATAAATTCTCCAGAATGGGAAATTCACGATAGTCAAGCTTATGCTAAACTTTTAAACGAAATTGCTGAAAAAGAAGAAGCAAACACAATTATTTTCTCCCACTCAAATATAGGTAAAGCTGTTGCTCCAAGACTTTCAGTTAGACTAAAAGCAGCATTAGTTAGTGGTATTGTAAGCTTACCAAACTCATATTCTCCATTAGTTTTAAAACGTAAATCGTATAATGGTGGTGCTTTTCAAAATATGCAAGTTAAGTCAAAAAGAACTGTGTTAACTTTAAATCCAAATTCTTGTGATATTATAGAAAATCCTAAAGATGTAAATATTGAAAATTATAGCCCAAATACTCCAACAAATTTTCAAACTAAAATTGAATCAACTGATGTTACAACAGGTAAAATTGTTTTAAGTGAAGCAAGCATTGTTGTATCAGGTGGTCGTGGAATGAAATCTGGTGATAATTGGGGGCAACTTGAAGAATTAGCTGATATTTTAAATGCAGGATTAGCTTGTTCGCGTCCGGTTTCAGACGAAGGCTGGCGTTCACATGAAGAGCATGTTGGACAAACAGGCAAAATAATTGCTCCTGACCTTTATATCGCTATTGGTATTTCAGGTGCAATTCAACATATTGGTGGTGTTTCTGCTTCAAAAGTTATTGTTGCAATAGATAAGGACAAAGATGCTCCTATTTTTAAATATGCTGATTATGGAATAGTTGGCGATGCTTTTGAAGTAATGCCAAGACTAATTGAATCTGCGAAAAAATTCAAAAATGCTTAAATAAAAAATAGTTGCTTAGCCTTAAAAGCAAATGCTTAGGCTAAGCTTCTATTTATGTAGTTTAGTAAAAAGCAATAGTTTAAAAATAATTGCCAAGTTTTAGGGAGTATAAGCCTAAAAACATTTAAATAATAATTTTTTTTCAGGTTATGTACATAAAAACTTTTCGAAAAAAATAATAAGTGCTTAGATGTTTATTGTTAGGTTTCAAGTTTTCACTTCAGCTATAGACTAAAGTTTTAAAAAATCACTTATATGTAAATGTTTCACACCCTCAACATTTTCTGTCCAAAACTCATCCATTGAAACAACATATTTAGGATATTGGTCTTTAATTTTCAAAAGATTTGCGAACTCTCTTTTTGCAGTTTCAGGATTTTCTAATTTATAAGCTACTTGAACATAAATTTTTTCCGAAGTTTTTTCTGCCACAAAATCAATTTCCAAATTTCCCAACTTACCAATATAAACCTTATATCCTCTTCTTTTTAATTCTAAAAACACTAAATTTTCCAATAATTGTGAAATCATTCTATTTTTAAAACCCATAACTGCATGGATTATTGAAATATCAGAAACATAAAATTTCTCTTGTGTTTTTAAAATTTCCTTTCCTTGAATATCAAAACGAGAAACTCTATATACTATAAAAGCCGACTCTAAGGCCGACAAATAATTATAAATTGTATTTATATCTACTTTTCTGTGTTGACTTTTAAAATAATCTGCAATATTTTTACCTGAAAAGGTACAACCAACATTATCAAACAAGTATTTTATCAATCTTTCTAAAAGTTCTATATCACGAATACCAAATCGTTGAACCGTATCACGTAAAATTACAGACGAATATATATCATAAATAACTTTATATGCAGCTTCTTGACTATAATTAGCAACATGAACACCGGGAAAACCACCCATTTTTAAGTAATAAATAAAATCATTTTCTATATTTATATTTTGTAAATATTTTGATTTAAACTGAAGAAATTCTTTAAAAGATAAAGTATAAATTGGTATTTCGACATATCTGCCAGCTAAAAATGTTGCTAATTCCGAAGAAAGTAATTTTGAGTTTGACCCGGTAATATAAATATCAACATCAAAATCAACTAAAAATGAATTAACTGCTTTTTCCCAATTTTTCACTTCTTGAATTTCATCAAAAAACAAATAATTTCTTTTACCAAGCAATATTTTACTTTTCACATATTTATAAAAATCCACAGAATTTGTAAACTCAGAAAACTGAAAACTTTCAAAATTCATCCTTAAAATCTGCTTATCTATAATACCTCGTTTTTTTAACTCATCAATTAGCAAATCGAGAATTACCGATTTTCCGGAACGCCGAATACCGGTTAACACCTTAACTTGAGGCTTATCAACAAAAGGTAAAATACTATCAATATACAAATCTCTTGTTAGCATATATTTATTTTTATTTGCAAATATAATACAATTTGTTTATTTTTGGGCTTATATACCTAATTTTTTTAATAATTTTTACTTTTTTAGGCTTGTAAACACAAAAAAACTTAAATAAATATTGTTTTTAAGCTTATAAGCACAAAGTTAAATTTTCATTTTATATTTATTTTCTAGATTTCAATCAACACACCCAACTAAAAATCAATCTATTAATTAACTAACAAAAATCATTTTTTCAATTCATTCAAAATTTTAATTTTGTCGCCAACTTTTATTTTACTAAAATTAACTTTATGTCACAAATTATTTTTTCGATTTTGTTAGCAATTACTCTTGGTGTTTTCGCCTATTCTGCTTTCAAAATATATCAATTATTTAGATTGACAAAACCTGCTTATCCTGTTCGCGATTATGGAAAGCGAATAAAGAGAACGATTATAAACGGGTTTTTCCAAGAAAGAATTTTTCGTAATCCAATTGCCGGATTTATGCACGCAATGGTTTTTTGGGGATTCTGTTTAATACTTGTAGGAAGTATTGAAATGGTAATAGATGGGATTATCGGAAGCGAAAGAATTTTATCTGAATTAGGTATAATATACAATATTTTTATGGCCGGTGGCGATATATTTGCTTATATTATTGCTGTTTTTATTGTGGTTTTCATTATCAGACGTTCATTGTTAAATATTAAAAGGCTTAATGGAAAAGAGTTAAAACACAAAAATCATGTTGACGCATATATTGCTTTAAGCTTTATTTTAATTTTAATGATAAGTCTTGCAGGATTAAACATTTTTTATCTTGCAGGTCATAGCGATTTCGTTGGCACTTATCCTATAAGCGAGCTTATTGCTCCTATGTTTATTAATCTGCAAACTAACACAATTCAAGTTTTACATGATATTTTTTGGTGGACGCATATTTTACTAATTTTCGTATTTGCTAATATGCTTCCATATTCAAAACATTTTCACATATTTATGTCTTTGCCAAATGTTTTCTTTAGCCGCCTTACTCCTCTTGGGAAAATGGCAAATATGGATTCTATAACAAAAGAAGTAAAATCTATGCTTGACCCTGAGACTGCATTTGCGGCAAGTCCTGAAGGGGAAGAAATACCTTCACGTTTTGGAATTTTAGACATAGAAGATGTAACTTGGAAAAACTATATCGATTCTTTAGCCTGTACACAATGTGGGCGTTGTACTGCTGTTTGTCC
>JALOAQ010000110.1 GCA_023228725.1 Bacteroidales bacterium
TAGGGTTGAAATAGATTTGTTTTTTACTTTTGTAAGTTCTTTTTCGCTAAAATCACCATTAGTAATTTTATTAATTTCTGTTTTAATAGCATTTTCTGCAACTTCATAACTTATAGTGTCAAAAAGTCTGGCATTTATATTTAGCAATCCTGGATCTATGCTCCCTTGAATATATGCGTCAATTTGTGGGAAAAGTTTTTTTTCTTTAATAAGAATTTTGTTAAAAAGCGACGAAGGTCCATTTGCCAATAAATCTGAAATTAAATCTGTTGCATGATAGTCGTCATCTGTTCTTCCACCAGTGTGATACGCCATATATAAAGCATTTGAAGGAACGTCTTTAATTATTTCTTTACTTCTTTTTTCTTTTTGCTTAGGCTCTTGTGGCAAGTTTCGTTTTGGCACATTTCTTTTTGGAATATCGCCAAACCATTTTTCACAAAGTTTTTGAATGTTCTTTAAATTTACATCTCCAGTAATAGATAATATCGCATTATTAGGTGCATAAAATTTATAGAAAAAACTTTTCACATCATCTAAACTTGCATTTGTTATATGGCTTAATTCTTTCCCAATAGTTTGCCATTGATATGGATGTTTTTTATAAGCTAAACTTCTAATTTCAGCAAGAGCATCTCCATAAGGTTGGTTTAAATATCTTTGTTTAAATTCTTCACAAACAACATTTTTTTGAACATCAAGACTATTTTGCGAAAATGCCAAACTCAACATTCTATCCGATTCTAAATAAAAAGCAGTTTCAAGATTTTGTTTAGGAAGAGTTATATAATAATTTGTGTAATCATTATTTGTAAAAGCATTGTTTTCTCCACTTGCCTTTTGTAAAACTTTGTCATAGTTTTTAACATTTATAGAACCTCCAAACATCAAATGTTCAAACAAGTGAGCAAAACCAGTTTGATTTGGATTTTCATCTTTAGCACCGACATCATATAAAAGATTGAAAGCAACTAAAGGTGTTGTGTCGTCTTTGTGGACTATTACTCTTAATCCGTTGTTCAAAGTGAATTTTTCAAATTTTATCATGTGCAAAAAATAATATTTTCAAATATATAACTAATTTTTTTTAAAATTGTTGTTTTGTCGTTTTTAAATGGGTGTTAGTAAAATAATCAAAAAAAATGGGATATTTTGCAATAATTAGTTAACTTTGTGTCATGTGAAATCTGATAAATTGATTATGTTATTAATTGTTGTCAAACTTTTAAATTCCATATTATGAAAAAACTTTATTTATTTGTTGTATTGTTTTTGAGTTCATTTCTTTTATATTCTCAAAAATCTTATGATGCAAGTTTCAATCAGAAATCATCAGATGTTTCTGAAATTACATTTACCGTACAAGATTTTGATTTAAACGAAGTAAACATTGACGGTAATATTTTTACAAAAATCGATATGGGTGTAAGCGTATCTTCACAAAAGCAAGGTTGGGCTGAACTACCTTTTATTAGTGCTTCTATTGCATTACCTGCTCAAAAAGATGTTGATTTGAATATTACTTATACAAATTATGTTGATATTCCATTGGATTATCCACTCTTGCCTTCGAGAGGAGTGATTTATCGTAATCAAGATCCATCGCAAATTCCTTATGTGATTGCACCAGAGTCTATTATAGATGAATTTTATCCAAGGGAAAATGTTGTCATGGAAGATCCATTTATTTTTAGAGAAGTAAGAGGAACAACTGTTAGAGTATTCCCTTTTCAATATAATGCCGTTAGTCAAACTTTGAGATTTTATAATAATATTAAAGTTGAATTGGTTGAAAATAACAACGAGCCTACAAATCCATTTTTAAAAGAAAGAGCAAGCTATATACGTGAGGTTGAAGAAATTTATAAAGATCTATTTTTGAATTACAATGATCAAACTAAAGTTTCTGCAGATCTTACTTCTGCCGATTATGGTGATATTTTAGTAATTACTACTTCTGCTTATTCGGCTACCATGGATACTTACATTCAGTGGAAAAAAGAAATGGGTTATAATGTTTCTAAAACAATTGTAAGTCAAGGAACTAATGTTGCAAATACAATTTCTAGCGCATATAATAATAATCCAAATTTGATGTATGTTCAGTTGGCTGGAGACTGGGCAGATATTAAATCGCCAACAATAAGTGCTGGATTTTTTGAACCACCAGCTCCTTGTGATCCATTTATGGGGGCAGTTTCAGGTAGTGATAATTATATAGATATATCTGTAGGAAGATTTTCTTGTGCAAGCACTAGTGATTTATTAGTGCAAATAAATAAAGCAATTAATTATGAGAAAAATCCTAATAATGATGCTGGCTGGCGTGAAACTTTTATAGGGGTATCTTCTGATGAAGGTCCTGGAGATGATAATGAATACGACTATACTCATGTTCAAAGGATTTATACTCAACGTTTACAGCCATTTACATATAATACACACAAGCAAAATTATGATCCAGGAGCTTCGGCTAATACTTTATTTGGACATGTTAATTCAGGAGCATCAACAATAGCATATTGCGGACATGGTTCAGAAACTTCGTTTGTAAGTACAGGGTTTAGTAATACAAATATTAATAATTTAACAAATGGAGATAAACTTCCATTTATTGTTTCTGTGGCTTGTGTTAATGGTGCTTTCCACGAAAGTGCAGACTGCTTTGCAGAAGCTTGGTTACGCAAAGCTAATGGTGGAGCAGTTGTTACCTTGATGTCAACAATAAATCAACCATGGCAACCACCACAAAGAGGTCAAGATTATTTTTATGATATTTTGATAGGAGGCTTTAATTATGATACAGATGGAATTTCGCAAACTACTGGAATAAATACCTCAGAACAACGCACACATTGGGGGTCAATTGTTGTAAATTCTTCTGTTTTAATGTTAAAAGAAAGTTCTGCTAGTGACGATATAGAAACTATTAAAACTTGGACAACTTTTGGTGATGCTTCATTACAATTAAGAACAAAACAACCCGAAACTCTTACATTAACAAATATGGCTCCAGAAGTGGGAGTGCCTTTTACAGGAGTTGCAAAAATCAATGGAACTCCTGCTGAAAATGTGATGATTTGTATTTCGGCAAACGACAATTATTACTCAACTTTAACAAATAGTTCAGGACAATATACAATCAATCATAGTCTTGTAGCAGGAGAAGCTTTGTTAGTTGCAACAGCTTTTAATTCTACTACAATTTATCAAAATGTACAAGTAATAGATGCTGATCCTTGTTTGGCTGTAAATAATTTGAATGCTTCGAGTACAGGAAATTCAGTAACGCTTACTTGGTCTGCTCCATCTGAAGGTAATGTTACAGGTTATAAAGTTTATAGAGATGGAAATCTTCAAACAACCTTAACAAATTTAACTTATACTCAAAATAATGTTCTAACAGGATATTATGAATATTGTGTTGCAGCGGTTTATGAAGGAGTAGAATGTTATGCCCAAGAATGTGCAAATGTTTTTGTTAATGATGGAAGCAGTACAGAATGCGAAGCTCCAACAAATTTAATTATTGAAGAACAAAGTGCAACAGTTCATAATTTAACTTGGACAGCACCGGCAGGCTCAAATGTGATTTTTGATGATATTGAATCTCATTCAGCTTTTGCAATTAATAGCACTGGCACAGTTCCATGGACTTTTATTGATGGGGACGATCAAACTACATACTCTATTGCCGATTATTCTTTTACAAATCAAAGCTCAAAAATGGCGACTATTGTTTTTGACCCGAATTTGGTTTTACATTCTACAAATGGAACTCCATTAACTCAAACCACTGATGGCGATGGGTTTACAGCTCATTCCGGCAATCAGTTTTTTGCTTGTTTTAATGCAACAAGTAGTACACAAACTAATGATTGGATTATAAGTCCGGAATTAAGTTTTGATGAAGATTTTAAATTTGAATTTTATGCTAGAAGTGGACATAAATCAGCTTTCCCAGAGTCGTTTAGAGTAGCTTATTCAACAACAACAAATACTCAAACTGCTTTTACTAATGTTTTACAAACTGTAAGTTCAGCTCCTTTTTCTTGGACAAAATATTCTTATAATATTCCTGCAAATGCAAAATATGTTGCAATAAACTGTAATTCAAATGATAAATATTATTTCTGTGTTGACGATATTTATATTGGAGATGGTTCTGACCCAAGTTCTCCACTTCTTGCTTATAATATTTATTGCGATGATATATTAATAGGCACAACAACAAATACAAATTTTGAATATAATGAAGCTACAAGTGGAATGCATGAATATTGCGTTGAAGCAGTTTATGAAAATTCTTGTGTTTCATCTCAAATTTGTCAAAATTTCGGAAATCTTGTAAATACTTACACAATAACTTCCTCAGCAACTGGGGGAGGAAATATTTCTCCAAATGGTGAAATTGAAGTTAATGAAGGATCTAATAAGACTTTTACAATTACGCCTAATTCTTGTTACGAAATTTCTGATGTTGTGCTAGATGGAATTTCGGTCGGAGCTCTTGATACTTATAGTTTTTACGATATAAATTCAAATCATACGATTTTTGCTTCATTTAATCAAATATATTATTCTGTTAATGCAAGTTCAAGTGAGGGTGGCAGCCTAACGCTTGCGTCTAATGTCGGTTGTGGAGATGATTTAATAATTAACATCTCAATAGATGAGTGTTTTGAATTGAATGAGTTAAAAATAAATGGAGAAATTCAAACAGTAACAGGTAATAGCTTGATTTATGAAAATGTGCAATCAGATTTAGAAATATTTGCAAGTTTTTCTGCTAAATTAGTTTTAATTTCTGCAAGTGCAGGTGAGGGAGGAAGCATAAATCCTTCAGGAAATGTTGAAGTAGATTGTGGTGGAAATAAAATTTTCGTAATTTCAGCAAACGACGGATATTTTATAAGTGCAGTTTATGTTGATGGTTTTAATCAAGGAAGTCCGGAAAGTTATTTGTTTTCAAATATTACTGAAAATGCTAGCATAGAAGCTGAATTTGAGTTAATTTCTGATATTTTAGTCGAAAAAAATGATGATAATTTTAAAATTTTTCCCAACCCTTGTGTAGATAAGTTTAATATAGTGCTTCCAGAAACTGGAATTTACAATACTTGCGAAATATATTCTAATGATGCTAAGTTGATTAGAACTTTTGAAATTAAAGATTTATACAATGAATTTGAAATTTCGCAATTTTCAAGTGGAACTTATTATGTAAAAATTTATGGAAATGAAAAGATTGAAGTAATTAAGCTAATAAAGTTTTAAAACTAAACTAACAAAAAAGGCTGTCCGAAATAGACAGCCTTTTTTATATGCTTTGTATTTTTAAGTTATTTTATTCTTCTGAAAAAACTTCAAAAGGAACAATCACTTTAATATTTTTGTAAATTTTCACATTAGCTTCGTAATTTCCTACTTCTTTAATAGCTCCACCTTTAATGATAATGTTTTTACGGTCTATGCTGAAACCTTCTTTTTCTAAAGCTTCAGAAATCATGATAGTATTGATTGAGCCAAAAATTTTGCCTGTAGAACTGGTTTTTGTTCCAATTCTTAATGACAATCCATTCATTTTTTCTGCAATAGCTTCAGCATTTTCACGAAGTTTAGCTTCTTTATGTGCTTTTTGTTTCATATTTTCTGTATGAACTTTTTTAGCAGAACTTGTTGCCATAATAGCAAAACCTTGGGGTATAAGATAATTTCTAGCGTATCCAGGTTTTACATTAACTATTTCGTCTTTATGACCTAGATTTTCGACATCTTGTTTTAATATAATTTCCATTTTTTGTTCCTCCAATTTTTATTTCATCATATCTGTAACGTAAGGTAATAAAGCCAAGTGGCGTGCTCTTTTAACAGATTGAGCAACTTTACGTTGATATTTTAATGATGTTCCTGTTATACGTCGTGGTAAAATTTTCCCTTGTTCATTTAAAAATCTTTTTAAGAATTGTGGATCTTTATAATCTACATATTTAATACGATTTTTTAGAAAACGACAATATTTTTTTCTTTTAACTTCAACTGCTAGAGGAGTTAGGTATCTAATTTCTGATTTGTTTTGTGACATAATTATTTCTCCTTTTGATTTTGTTCGTTTTTATTTTCTGTAGCTTTGCCACTCATTTTTCTTTTTTTCTCACTATAGGCAACTGCGTGTTTATCCATTTTGAAAGTTAAAAAACGCATTATCCTTTCATCACGCCTATATTCTGTTTCAAGTTTGTTGATGAATGCACCTTCGGACTTGAACTCGAACAGGTGATAAAAACCTGTAGATTTTTTGTTTATTGGGTAAGCAAGCTTTTTCAAGCCCCAATTTTCTTCATGAATTAATTCACCTTTGTTGTCGGTAATAATTCTTCTGAATTTGTCAACCGCTTCCTTCATCTGTGCTTCAGACAAAACGGGAGTTGCAATGAAAACGGTTTCATACTGATTAATCATAATCTTTTACAATTTTTTTAATTAATAATTATTTAAAATTTTCAAGCCACAAAAATATAACTTTTTATCGAAATATGAAATTATTTTTTAATTTTAATTATTTTACCTAAATAAACTTAATTCTAAAAGTAAAAATTACCTGAAAATTATTAGTTTTGCTTCGTGAAACAAGTAGTTGATAAAATAGAATTATTCTCATTATGCTTTGTTGCGTTCACAATTCCTTTGAATGTTAAAATAGCTTCTATTTTTATTGGAATATTGTTTGTCCTTGCTTTTTTAAAAAAAGATAATTATAGTAATTTTTATAAAATGTTAAAAACCCCTGCTTTTTACATTTTAATATTGCCATATTTGTTTTTTTTGTTAGGTTTAATTAATACTGATATTGAGCATATGAAAGATGCTAAGGTTCAGGTAGAGTTAACACTTTCTCTACTTGTTTTTCCTATAATTGTAACAGCTTTTAAATCTAATAAAATTAAAAATGCTGGTAATTATATTTTCAGTTTTTTTGTAATTGGTCTTTTAGTTGCCTATTTTACTTGTTTAAGTATTTCTCTTTCAAAGTTTATTTTAGATAGAAATTTTGAGTTTTTCTTTTATCAAGAATTGAGTCAAGTTGTAGCAGGGGCTCATCATCTTTCTTATTTTGTGTTTTTTGGAATAATGATTTTAGCTTCTAATTTATTAGGACAAATTGATTTATATTTTTCAGATAAAAAGTATTTAAGATTAAAAACAATAATAATTCTTGTATTATCAATTTTCTTATTTCAACTCTCTAGTAAGGCTACAATTATTTTATTTTTGATATCTAGTTTGATTATTTTCATTTATATAGTTTCAAATAAAATAATCCCCTTAAAATATTCTTTAGGAATTATTTCCATTATCATTATATTTATTATTATAGGTTTTTCTACCCAAAAAGTAAATATGAGATTCTCAAAATTTGTTGATGTAATGTATAAATATGAAGAATTTAATCCCAAAAGTCAAGAATCAACAGCATTAAGAATTTCAGCATTAAAAACGGGTGTAGAAGTTGCTAAATCTAATTTTTGGTTTGGCACAGGTACAGGCGATTTGCTTTACGAAATGAATGATTATTATAAGGATAATTATTATCAAGCTGCATATATTAAGTATATAAGTCCTCATAATCAATTTGTTAGGTCTTTTGCTATGCATGGCGTTTTTGGATTCCTTTCTTTGATTTCTATATTTGCTTTGATGATTTATACAGCAATTAAGCGGAAAAGCTTTTTATTGTGGATATGGATAATAATGATGTTGGTTTTGTTTAATGTTGAAGATATGTTTGGCATACAATCAGGTATAGTTTTTTTTAGTTTTTTTACTTCTTTAATCTTGTTAAGTCCTGAACTAAGTAAAGTTAATGAAATAGTTAAAAATAGTAATTTTGATGTAAAATGAAAGTTTTTTTTAATAAAATAGAACTTTTCTTGTTATGCTTCATAGTGTTTGTTATTCCTGTGAGCATAAAACTTAGCTCCTTACCAATGATAGCTTTACTTATTATGGCATTTTTGAAAAAAGAAAATTATCCTCATTTAATAAAATTATTTAAAACACCATTTTTTTATATTTTAATTATGCCATATTTGTTTTTATGGCTTGGTTTATTTAATACAGAACATATTGCAGATGGATTAAGATATATTATACGGGCAAGTTCTTTAATTTTATTTCCAATAATTTTAACTGCTTTTAAATCAAATAATCTTAAATTTAAAAATGAATTTATATTTACAAGTTTTATTTTAGGTGTTTTTTTAACTTATATTATCTGTTTAAATCATGCAATACCAATTTTTTTTAAGACAAAAGACTATAATGTGTTTTTTTATCAAGATTTTAGCAAGATTATCACTGGTGCTCATCATATGTCGTATTTTGTTATTTTTGCTATTGTTATTTTGATTTCAAATTTGTTAAAAAAAACAAATTTACCATTATATAAAAATAAATACTTGTTTATTAAAATTTTCTTCTTTTTAATTTTTTCAATATTTTTATTTCAATTGTCGAGTAAAGCAACAATAATATTATATGTTTTGTTAGCATTTTTCACAATTATATTTGCTATATTTAGAAAAATGATTTCATATAAGATTGCAATACCTGTTATTATTATAACTCTAAGCATGATTGTATTTGGTTTGTCAACTAATAAGGCACAAATTCGTTTTTCTAATCTTAAAATAGCTTTGCAAAACTCTAAAAATATTGATTCAGAAAGTCAAGAGTCCACTGCTTTGCGTTTAGTTGCATATAAAGCCGGTGTGGAGTTAATAAAAAATAATTTTTGGTTTGGAGTAGGCACTGGTGATATTGTTTATGAGTACGATAAATTTTATTTTGATAATAATTACAAAAAGGCATATTCTTTTCACACAGATCCTCATAATCAGTTTGCTAGGACTTTTGTAAGTAATGGGGTTTTTGCTTTTATTAGTTTGTTGTCCATATTTATTTTACTTTTTCATCAGGCTTTTAAGAAAAAACATTTTTTATTATTATTGTGGACAATAATCTGCATATTATTATTTAATGTTGAAGATATGTTTAGTTATCAAAGAGGAGTTATGTTTTTCTCATTTTTTACTTCCTATTTCATTTT
>JALOAQ010000111.1 GCA_023228725.1 Bacteroidales bacterium
GAGCCACGCACCAAAATACAACGCACCTGACGGAAGTTGTTGTAGTAAAGAGTTTATTTTTGTCTGTCCTGTTGTATTCATACTGCAAAATTACAAAAAAAAATAAACTCAACAGAATTTATCTTTAAAGTTTCTCGTAATTGCTATAATATCGAATATTTATTTCTCGTTGTAAGCCTTGAAGTTCCAATATATCCTGCAAACTCAAACAACTTTCACGATAAAGTTCAAAAAAAGCGAAACCGATACGACAACCTGCCAATTCGTCAAGTGTTTTTGCAACTTGTTGTGTGTTGTACGACAAAACTTTGTCTGCATAATTTCTGTCAAAATCAAAAATCTTCTGCAAATTAAGATTTTTGATTTCTTCGCGTGAATTTATGCTGAACGACAATAAATGGTCGCTCAAAACCGAAAGTCCGCAATCAATAAACGAGCCATTGCCATTGATTTTTATTTTGCCGTCAAGATTAAAATTCTCTCTTTTTTGTTCTTGCATTTGGCGAAATAAACTTTCTGCCTCTTTTTTCAACTCTCGGCAGTAATTTGTGAGTTTCTTGTCCAAATCAACAATCGTTAGGATAGTTTCTTGATTGAAAACAAATTGCTGGTTCAATTTTCGTTTTCGGCGAAGCATAAAAATTTTGTACAATTCTTCGCTAACTTCATCAGTCCAACCGAAATTTGCCAATGTTTCCAATTCTTCTATCGAATGTTGGTCTAATTCCTCGTAGGTAAAACCATATATGCCACAACGCAAATAATCTAAATATTTTTGATAGTTCTGTTGTAATTCTTCTGTACTTCTCATTTGCATTCAAAATTTATTTATCAATTTACTTTTCATAATTTTGAAAATTTGGGTGTTTTTTTAAAAACCGCTCATATTCAATCATCATATTTGTATAAATTTCTTCTTCCGAAATATTCCAAGCACTTGGGTGATAAGAGGCTATAACTACTTTCTTTTGCTCTTGGTTAAAATAAATCCATTCACTAAATTTTTCTAATGGCTCATAAATATTGTTGTTGTTATCAAAGAAAAATCGTCTTGTCCCTCCACAAACAATTATATCGGGATTTAGAATTTCAATCTCTTTGTTTATAAAATCTTTGTATAACCCGATATGATGACGAAGTTCTGTGTCTGATACACTTTCTAAACCTGCCTCTTTTTTGCAATTTACATAAGCAAAAGGAGTTTTGTCAAAAAAATCAGTTATTTTTTCGTCTGTTAAAGTTTCAAATTTAGGTGCAATTCCATTTTTATCTATATTACAAAGTCCATATAGCCAATATGCCATATTTCTGTAAAATCGGGCTTTTAGATTTTCGCCTTTTTTATGACCATTTCGATGTCGAATTTCGTCAGTGGAAGCACTTCCGTCTTCTTCTTTGCTATTCAAGTCCTTGCATAAAAATAAAATTCGCTTTTTTGCATTATGCCATAATTCACTTTCATTCCCCGGATTTTTCAAATCCCATACATTCCATTCTTCAAGAATAGTTTCGCCTTTGTACATCAATCCATCGGGACAAAATTTGTCATGTCCGTTTTCTTTTGATTTTTCTTTCCACTCCTTGAAAAGAATATCTAATTTTTCGTTGTAATTTTCCATTATTATTTATATTTTAAAATTTTACAAATCTACAAATCTTGAATAGAATTACTACCGTTCAACCTTACACAAAAGTCCAATAGAAGCACTTCACCCGCTCTTTCATAAATATTTTTGTTGTAGGTGGTTAAATTTCATTTTTTCTGATAAACATCTATAAATCTATCCACTCCCGTATTATGCCATTTCCCCCATTTATAATTTAGATCATCTATTTCTTTTCCGAATTGAGAACGATATAACATACGCAAATTACTTCTATTAGTGAGATCAGGATTCATTTCAAACCTTCTTGTTTCATTCATACTTGGTTCTAATTTATCAATACGGGCTAAGAACTTATAATTTGGGATTTCAATAGGGGTAAAATTTGCGTTACTTTTTGTTCCGTAATAACCAAACAATATGTGTTCTGGGTACCCTATGTTGTATATTGTTTCGATTAGTGGACCGTCTAAGTCATAAAAATCAGTCCAATTTCCTCCAAACCCAAATCCAAGCTATATAATCGCTAATGCCTTAGGTGTAATTTTATTGTTACAATAAAGTGCTTGTAAAGTTGCTAAACCTTCACCTCCTATAAATAAAATACTAATAAAATGTGATTCAGAATTTTCATTATTTGGTTTAGTTTCCCAAATTGTCCAATACGAATGTGGTTTTGAATTGTGTAAAATTTGTTCATATTGTCCCCAATTTAATTGAATTGAGTAATGTGGTTTTAATTTTGCCTTGTCAAATTTAAATTCAGATTCAGAAACGGGTTTCTGAAAACTTAATTCATAATTTGTAAAAGCTTTAAATTTAAGTTCTTCAATTAATTCAAATTGAGAAATACTGTAATCGCAAAATACAAACGAATTTATTCCTCTATGAGCTAATAAAGGAATCGGAGATAGGTCATACCCACTTGCAGGATAAAAGCAAGAGTCTTCTAAAATGTCTATAAGTGGTAATTCTTCATAGAAATTAATGTTCCTGAATACTTCTTGTTTCATTGTGTTCTATTAATCACCTACAACTTCATTTTTCACCCAACAAATTTACAACATACGTAAATATAAACTATAACATTCACCAACTATTTTCACAATTTTATTAAAATAAATAGATATATTGCTGAAAAAGAGTTAGATAATAATAAAATAGACAATGTAATTATTTTGTATTTACGGATTTTTTGCTGTTTTGTATCTGAATATATCTTAAGTATGAAACTTATGGATATTGATAATTTAATCAACAAATTTGAACAAGGACTGATATTCTAGCAATATTGACCCATTGTTTTTATTCCTCAAAACTACCCCAATAAAATCAAATCGGTTCGACTTTTAAAACTCGAACCGATTTTAGGATAAAAAACGAAACTTTATTTAAGAATTTACGTAGAATCTAGAATGGGGGTGTTGGTTTTAGGTTTTGCAAAATGGGAAAAGTGGGGGTTTTGGCGGGATTTTTGTTGCAAAGCAAAACAAAAATCATGACAAAACAATCAAAATATTTCAACAAATTTCAACAAATTCAGAACACGTAAATAATTTAGCTTTCAACTTTCGACTTTTAACTTATTTTAGGTGGACAGTTTTGGATTGTTAGGCTGGACAGTTTTGGATTATTATATACAGATTCGCTTGTATTCATCAAAATTGTGTTTGCAAAATGGAAAAAGTGGGGTTTTGGCGGGATTTTTGCCACTTGTTGCAAAAATCATGACAAAACAGGCAAAAAATTCAACCTCAGCTCACGACCGATACTATCGGTCATTTCGAGTGAAGCTCCGCTTCACGAGAAATCTCCCCTGCACACAGCACCGCCAACAAAAACCTTTCCTTTCGAGCATTGAGCACAGCGAAATGCGAGAAGCCAAAATTCGTGTAAATTCGTGTAATTCGTGGTTGTTATCCTTCGAGTTTTGAGCGTAGCGAAAAACGAAGAAGCCTCTTTTAGCTGATTTTAATTTTACTACTTATTTTTTATTATAAGGGTTTAAGTCGCTTCCAAAAACTTTGGTTAAAATATCTGTAACTCTTGCAATTGGGTCAACTCTTATGTTTTTTTCTTCTTTTGCTAACATTAAAAATAAACCGTCTAAAGCTTTATTGGTAACATAAGCGTTTATGTCGGTTTCAACTTTTTGACCGCCTGTAATCATCATAGCTGTATTGTATTTATCAACCAAAGGAGTCCAGTATTTTGCTAACATTATTTTGTCGGTAGATGCTGATACTACCGGATAAAATTTATCGTAAAGTTGTTTTGAACTTGTCCTTTTAAAATATTCTGTTGCTGCATTTTCTTTTCCTTGTAAGATAGAAATAGCATCTGAAATTGACATTTGTTTTATTGAATTTACAAAAACTTCTATTGCTCCTTTTGAAGCGTCTTCGGCAGCTCGATTTAGTTTTTCTTCAAATTGTGTAACCTGATTTTTTAATCCTGCATTTATGCAAAATTCTTTTACTTTAACAGCTTCTTCGGGAAAAGGAATTTTTATTTGTGGGTTGTTATAAAAACCATTTGTTGCTGAAACCATATTAACCGCCTTGCCTACACCAACATTTAAGGCTTCTTTTAGTCCTTGTGCCACTTCAGCTTGTGTGAGTTGTTTTGGACCAGTTCCACTTGTTTCCATTTCTCCCAAAACTCCAGTTAATACATCACAACTGACAAATAAAATAATAATCGATAAAATTGCTATTGTTTTTTTCATATTTTTTAAATTTTATTTTTGTACAAATATATTAATTTTATAATGAAATAATTTCTTTTTTAATGTTTTCCATTAACCAAAGTGGAGTAGATGTAGCTCCACTAATTCCAACAGTTTTTGAATTAATAAACCAAGATTTGTCTATGTCAGTCGGCGAAGTTACAAAATGGCTGTTTTGGTTTGTTTCTTTGCATATACTAAAAAGCATTTTGCCATTTGAACTATTTGGATCGCTAACAAAAATAATAATATCATGAGCCAAACAAAAACTTTTAAGTTTAGGAATACGATTTTTTACGCTTGGACAAATAGTTTGGAAAGCCTTGAAATGTTCGTTGTTTCCATGAAAGTTTTTAGATTTTTCTTCTAAGAAATCTAAAATTTCTTGATATTTATAATAATCAGAAGTGGTTTGAGAAAAAAGATAAATATTTTTATAAATATCTAATTTTTCCGCTTCTTCAATCGAGCTGATAACAATAGCTTGACCATTTGTTTGTCCTACCAAACCATTTACCTCAGCATGTCCTTTTTTACCGTAAATTATTATTGAATTATTTTTGTTTAGATTATAATATTCTTTTATTCTTTGCTGTAGTTTCAATACAACGGGGCAGGTAGCATCTATAATTTGTATTTTCAGTTTTTCTGCTTGCAAATATGTTTCGGGTGGTTCGCCGTGTGCACGAATCATCATTTTTTTTCCAGATAAAGAAGGAAAGTCTTTTTTGCTGACTGTTTTCATACCTAATTTATTCAACCTTTCTTCTTCTTTGGCATTATGTACAATTTGTCCAAGACAAGCTATCTCAATTTCTGAATTTTTTTCTGCTTCTTGGATAGCTCTTGTTACTCCAAAACAAAATCCTGCATATTTATCAATTTCAACTTTCATTGATTTTTTTTTTGATTATCTTAACCGCTAAATCTAATTGTTGTTTAGGATTTAAGTTGGAATTATCTATTAATATTGCGTCTTCTGCTTTTTTTAATGGGGAAATTTCTCTGTTTTGGTCAATAAAATCGCGTTCGCTAATATTTTTTAAAATCGCATTGTAGTCCAAGTCTTTTGTTTTTTCTTTTAGTTCATCAAATCTGCGTTTAGCACGAATTTCTAATGAAGCAGTTAAGAAAATTTTTATATCTGCATCAGGAAAAACCACTGTGCCAATATCTCTGCCATCCATAACCACAGATTTATTTTCAGACATTTTTCTTTGTAAGCCAACCATTAAAGCTCTAAGCTCCGAAAGTGTTGCGATTTTACTTACTTTTGAAGAAACTTCGAGATTACGGATTTCATTTTCTACATTTTCGCCGTTTAAAAATATTTCTGTTTTATTATTTGATGTTTGTTTAAATTCTATGTTTATTTTTGATAAATTTTGAATTAATAAGTCGTTATTTTCTAAATTATCTTTAAAAACACCTATTCTAATCGAAAACAAAGTAACAGCTCTGTACATAGCTCCTGTATCAATATATAAAAAATTGAAATATTTTGACAAATCTCTTGCCAAGGTACTTTTCCCACATGAAGAATGTCCGTCAACTGCTATTTTAATTAATTTCTGCATAAATATAGAATACAAATTTAAGAAAAATTTAGAATTAAACTTGTCTTAGTTCAATATTTTACATCAACTAAAAAAAGCCCATGTGCAGGAGCAGATTGCCCAGCTTTACTGCGTTTTTTTTCTTCTATAATTTCACAAAACTCCTTTATTGAAATTTTTTCTTTTCCAATATTAACCAATGTTCCGGTAATGGCTCTTATCATATCTCTTAAAAACCTGTCTGCTGTAATTTTTATAAAAATATCAGAATTTACTTTTAAAACTTCTGCATTTATTATCTTGCAATTATTTGTTTTTACATCTGTGTGTAGTTTGCTAAAACTTGTAAAATCTGTATAATCATAAAGTTTTTTTATTGCTTTATTCATTAATTCTACATTAAGGTTTTTAGTTATAAGCCAAGCAAATTCTGTATTAAAAGGGTTTTTTGTTTGAGTAATATGATAAATATATGATCTTTCTTTTGCAGAAAAACGAGCGTGAAAATCTTCATCTACTTTCGTAATTGAATTTATAGCAATATCTTGGGCTAAAAATTTATTTAGCTTTTTTATATCTTGTTCTGTGTATTTTTTATTTGAATCAAAATGAGCTGTATAAAATTTTGCATGCACTCCTGTATCTGTTCTTCCACAGCCAACAATTTCTATATTATCGCGAAAAATTAAATTTATGGCATCTTCTATAACTTGCTGAACGCTAATTGCATTTGGTTGACGTTGCCAGCCGTGATAGTTTGTACCTTTATAAGAAAGTTCTAATTTATATCGCATTTTAGTTTTTAATAATTCTAAAACTATGAGTTTCTTCTCTAAAATTTAATTTTAAAATATACATTCCGTTTTCTAAATCAGTATTAAATTTGAGATTATTATTTCCTTGATTAAAATAAATATTTTCACGGCTTTCCACACATTGTCCTAATAAATTTATAATAGAATAAGAAATTTCTCCCGGAATATTTTGATAAAATTCTATACTTATTTCATCTTTAAAAGGATTTGGATATACTTGCGGATTGACAATTGCATTATTAACAATTCCTACAATATTGTCGCAAAATACTATATTTGAATAAGCTTCATCATAATAATTTCCATCTCCAGGATTACAGCCGTCCATTCTTCTTACTTTAATCCTATAATATGAGCCATTTGGGTTTGGATTCATTTCTGCCCAGTTTTGTTGACTGAATAAAACAGAATCCACAACTTGCAAATTATTTGGATTTGAACCTCTTTCTATAAAATAATAAACCACAAAAAATCCTTCATAAGCACCCCAGTTCAACCAACTTGCTCCATTATTATCGCCAACTGCACTCAAAAGGCAAGTTCTATGATGCTCTGACATTTGACTTTCTGCTCCACAAGAATCTACAGATGCTATTTTGTATTTATAATAATAATTTTCTGTGTCAACATCTGTGTCGGTATAAATTGCAGCTTGATTAAAAGGAATATTTGTTAAAAAATCATATCCATTTCCTGCATCTTTGTAAATTTTATAATATTCTGTTCCGTGGTTTGGTGTTTTATTCCACATTAATTTTACATTTCCTTGATTATCAACATTAGCTAAATTAATTTTTTCATTATTAAATACGGCACTAAGTATGATAAGTACTGTGTCTCCAAGATGACAGCCCTGATTATCAACTACTTCCACAAAATAAACACCTTCGTTTTCAATTTCTATACTTTGTTGGGTTTCTCCTGTATTCCAAAGGTAAGAAACAAAATTTCCAGGGTTTAAACTCATTGAATTTCCATAACATAGATATTCAAAATCGTTAAAACTACCAATACTTTGCATTGCAGGTTGCAGAATTGTTTCGTGTAAAATTTCTGTACAATTTGTTGGGTCGGTAACTGTTAGGTAATATGTTCCAGGACCAAGGTTTGAAGCTGTGTTTGTTGTACTGTTAATTCCATTTTGCCAATTAAAGTTAAAACCAGTTCCTGAGCTACCATCAATTGTTATACTAATACTACCATCGTTTAATCCGTTGCAAGTCATATTGGTATGTGAAACTTCATAAACATGTGGCGTAGCTTGTGTTAATGTGGCATAAGCTGTATCATAACAATAATATGAATCTCTAAGAACAAGATAATAATCTCCGGCTCCAAGATTTGCAATATGTTGTTGCACTCCAATAATTTCATCATCTGAATTAAACCAAGTATAAGCACTGTAAATTCCCGAACCTCCACTTGCTGAAGCTAAAATTTGCCCATCATTATCACCGGCACAAGAAATTGGCGTAATATCAAGACTTGCAATTAGTTCCGAAGATTGATTAACAGTATAAGTCTCGGTTTTTTGACAAGAATTTTCGTCTGTTATGCTTAAATAATATGTTCCGGCAAATAAGTTTTCTAAATTTTGTTCTGTTGAGAATATTTCTGTTTCGCTATCTTTTTTCCATTCAAAATCTAAATCTCCAAAACCTCCTGAAACATTTATATTTATTTCACCTGTGTTTTCTCCATGACAAAGCACATTTACAATATTATTTAAGTTTAATTGTATCCCGTCGGGTTGAGTGATTGTGTAAGTTTCTTCCAAAATACAGTCATTATCATCAATAATATTTACTGTATATGACCCTGCAGGAGCATTTACAATATTATTTTCAGTATTTACATAATCGTTATTTGACCAAGTAATATTATATGGTATGTTTCCACCATTAAGTGAAATTTCAATTTCTCCGTCTGTATCTCCGTTACAAAAGTTATTTATAATATTTGCAGAAATTTCTAATTGACTTGGTTGAGTAATTTGGCAAGAGTTTGAGCTTTCACAATTATTAGCGTCTGTAACTGTATATGAATAAGTATTTGGACTTAAATTACTTAAATTTTCCGTTGTTTCAGAATTTGACCACAAAATAGAGTAAGGTAAAGTGCCACCCTCAATTGTTAAATTGATATTTCCATTTTCAAAACCATAACAAGTAATATTGTTGAAACTGTGGTTTGTTAAAAGTTGTTCAGGTTCAATTATTTCATTAGCTAATACTTTTGTACATGAAGCCACGTCGCTAATTGTAACCGAATAGTTTCCAGAATTAAGATTTTCGCGAAGCAATACAGTAGTATTTGAATTTTC
>JALOAQ010000112.1 GCA_023228725.1 Bacteroidales bacterium
GTAGGTGCCCTTATCTGTGCCTCCAATAACGTTGCTGGTATTTTCAAATTCCACATTCTCAAGAGGATGACAGCCCTCTAGGGTAGCGTTAAAACTTGGATACACGTGAGGGTAAACATCAACTGTTTTAGAATCCTCCTCGGCGCAGCCCCCTCCAACGGGGTACTTGGTTATATCAAGCAAGGTTTTTAGGTGTAAAACTGGATGCTGAACGGCTAGCACATCACTGGCTCCCAATGGATTTATAAATTGTATAGTTCCTGGCTGAGGTGCATTCGATGTTCCTGGATTACCATTTGTAAACGACCAATCGTATTTGTAGGCAGACGACACGGAGGTGTTATTTACCTCAACGTTTAGCGGTGTACAACCGGCTAGCTGTCCAATATCAAACGATGACACTACCAACGGGTACACCTCTATGCTGCCTGTGGTTGTTTTTTTGCAGCCAAGCGGATTGGTAGTAGTGAGTTCAATGGGGTAATCTATTGATTGCTCACGGTTGGTGTGGCTATATACTTTATTGCTAGGGTCAAGTATACTCGACCCTGTGCCATCGCCAAAGGTCCAGGCAAACTTCCCGCCCTTTGCGGGCAGTACGCCTGTACTAAGGTTTTTGAACTCAACAGTAAGCGGATTACAGCCTTCAACTACCGGTAGGTTGAAATTGGCAACTTGCTCGGGATGGACCGTTATTTTACGACTAAATTGGTGGTTGCACGATAAGTTTGACACCTGATGCTCCTGTTTAATGGTAAGCGTAATATCATAATCTACCGTTTCGTCGGGTTTCGAGTTATAAAAGCTGTATGTATGCCCAGCGCCCGATGTACGGGTGTCTTCCTGGTTCACTCCGCTCCAATTGTAACCATAATTCCAATGAAAGGTTGTATTTACTCCTGTTTGGACTTTACTATACTTCGATGCATTGGTAAAGGTAACGGGTAGCGGGTATGTGCATACGTCACCCAGCTCGAATGTGAAAATCGATTCAACCTTAGGGTGAACCCGAACATCAATCTCTCGATTGGCAGTACAGCCTGTGGCTGTTTGCGTTGCAAATATTTTTGTTGTAGTTATAAAATCCTCATCGCTTAGGTTAGTGAAAAGTTTTGTAACATTAGGATTAAAACCTGTTGTTCGGGTATTACCATCGCTAAAGTCCCACTGAATTGACACATCGCCCACATTACCACCGCTGCTGGCAGCATTCTTTACAAACACCAATTCAGCCCCAGTAAGGCCAGAGCAAATGGCATCGGGTATATCATAAATTGGACTGAGGTTTGGATAAACGGTTACCGGGTTGCCTGTAATCTCGTTTTTACATGTGCGAGTAATGCTCTTGTAGTTCCAAACTGTTTCAGCTATAAAATCAACATCGTAAACAACCGGATTGATAAGACCCGAATTAATTAGGTCAACCGAACCTCCTGTTGATGTTTTAGGGGTACCATCACCAGTACTGGGCGTAAATGTCCAACGGAAGTTAGGCGTTGCATTGGCATGGGTACCAACATTGCTCGATGCGTTGGTTAGGGTTAAATCCACATCACCATCGCAAATATCCCCAATTGCAAAACTCTGTGCCGCCACTACTTTTGGGAATACTATAATGGTTTCTTGGGCAGGAACAACATTGCTACAACCAATACTATTAAATGCTTTTACGGAAACTGGTATATCTAGAGGGTTAGTTCCGTGCGCGGTGAAACTACGTTTGAAATCGTCTGTGGAAGAAGTTACCATTTTATCCGTCCCAAATGTCCACTCGTAATATTTTATGGTTGATCCGGCTGTAGAATTATTCGTAAATGTAAATGTTTCGTCGCCACAGTTATCGTTTGGAGTAAGGCGAGCAATAGATAAGTTTGCATTTACCTGCGGAAATACCTCGAAGAGATAGTCGTAATCGCTTACACATCCGTACTCATTCAAAATATTCAGCGAGATATGCTTACTTTCCACAGTTGCAGTATTGTTGTTATACGTTACCGTATGATCTTGCCCTGATGATGATACTGAACTTTCATTATCCCAATCCCACGTATATGTTGAGCCTGCTTTTGTTACGCTCTCATTAACCACATCGAGCACAAGCGGCGTACACGCATCGGTAATGCTAGCGTTGAACCTGGCCAGCGGGTTAGGATCAACAGTAATCTGATTGTCTACCTGCCCCACGCAGCCATGTGCACTGGTGGCCGTTAGCCGAACATTGTAGTTTTTTTGTGCTGTATGGCTAGTATTGGGCAGTATTGGCTTAAAACTTGCTGCGCTGGTGCTGGTTACCATAGTGGCCCCGTCAAACACTTCCCACTGAATGTTGTTGACTTTATTTGCTGTAACGTACAGGTCAGAATTGTTTGTGAAAGTTGCGTTATCAACTGGAGCACAGTAATCTGCGGGGGCAGTAAAATTCAATTGCGCTCGTACTTCGGGGTAAATGGTTACGGAAATATCCTTGTTTTCTAAAGAGCATTTACCTCTTACCGCTTTCAAAATAATTGGACGAACCAATGGTCCGCCAGTTTGGTTTCCAACAGGGATGAAGCTAGGATTAGCATTGTTATTAATAACCTGACCATTAAATGTCCAATTATATGTTGTGCCAATCCCAATGGCATTAACCTCTAGTGTAAAAGGTGCGCATCCCGCTTGACTTTTAATATTAAAATTGGCTACTACCTCAGGTTCAATAGTGTAGGTTTTTTTGATAGACCCGCTACAACCATAACTATTAGAGGCGGTTAACGTTACAGGTAGGTCAAATGCTGCTGACCCTGCGTTGGTTATATCAAGGGAGGAGTTTAATGTGGTAGCCTCTTTTAGGCTACCAAATTGCCAATGGTAACTGTTGGCATAGGTAACATCACTTGTAAATTTTACAGTTTCGGGAGGGCATAATGTTGTTCCCGTTCCGCCAGCGCCTGGGGCAATAAGGGTTGCACCAATAGACGCATCGAAATTGACACTTACCCGCGGGTTAACTTTAATTTGCTGATTATCGATTCTGGTACATCCAGCAGCATTCTCAACCACTAGTTTAAGATCGATAACCGCCTCACCATTTGCATTTTTGGTAAGCGTATTGTAATCGAATGTACGCGTACCTATATCGGTATTTATCCCCTGCGATACGCCATCGATAAACCACTCGTACTGCCCATCGGCAACTATATTAGCATCGAGAATTTGCACATCAAACTCTCCTGTTTCCGAATCGGGGCAAATAACCTCCGGATCGAGCACAATTTCGGAATGGATATGGGGCTGCACATCAACATTAAGGGGAGTGGAGACAAACTCACAACCCCAAGTATTCGTAGCCTTGTAGCTAACCACTTTGGGTATAGGAGCATTACTAAAATTTTCGAGAGTTAAACTTCCTGTGTAATTTGCGGGAGGACTCCCTATGGGATCTGGATTGGAAAGCCTTGAAACCCCATCGACAAGCCATTGGAATGAGTTGGTATTGCGAATGGTGGTTGCCGATAAATCTATTTGCAAAGGAGAACAATTAATATCGGGTGCTCCCGGAGCAACAATACTTACTGTTGCTGTGGGGTTGGGGTAAACGGTGAACTCTTGCGAGTAAGTTTTTACACATCCACTAGCATTGGTAACCTCAAGATCGAGGCGGTAAACCTCTTCAAGGTTATCAGTTCGATTGTTGACAAGCAAGGTGCTGGCAGAAGAAATATCGGGAGGGCTCCCTGTTATCGATGAGCCAACCTCAACATCGGGTGCGCCCAAACGGTATAATTTCCACGAATGGCCATCGGCAGGAACATCTTTGCTCGTATTGCTAAAATTTGTAACCTGCAACGGTGAGCATCCCTCCACCGGATTGGCTGTAAAGCTAGCCTCGAGGTAGGGAGGCACCCTAACCAAAACATTATCGGTTGCCGAACACACATTCCACTTATCGGTTATGGTTACCTCTGGATAGTAATCAATAGAACTGTAAGGAGGAGCTGTATTATTATAGGTATTGCTTGCGTTTTGAGTTGCCGCTGAGTTGCCATCGTCAAAATCCCACTTGTAGGTTGCCCCATCGAAATTACCAATGGGTGTAGCGGTGAAATTAACTTCAAGAGGCTGACAGTTTGGGTCGCCCACTAAAGTATGGTTGGCACTTACATCTATATGCGGATATACCCTTATAATCTTTGTAACCTCCTGAAAACAAAACTCCTCACTATCAGCAGTACGAAGCTTTATGTGATACTCAAGGATTTGATCGGTATTATTCTCGAGGGTTAGGCTCACATTTTTTAAAGGATCACCAGTTACAGGATAACTTGGGGTTCCATCGCTACCATAAGCAAATTGAGTAGGAGCACCACTTTCGCCAAGTTGCCAACTCCAAAAGCGAACAAAATCACCACTGGAAGTACTGCTAAAATTGAAGGTATAACTTGGCGTAGCACCAGAGGATGGTGGTACTGCGCAAGCCGTATATAAATCGGAATCGAACGAGGCTGTAACTGGCCCCCCTACCTGCAGGTTTACGTGCCTAGTTGCAAATGTATTACACGCCCCACTAATGGTTACTGTATAGTTAATTGATGACTCAATATTATAGGCCGTTGGGGTTTCACTAGTTGGGTCATCTAAATATGTTGAGGGTGTCCATTCGTACTTTGTTCCTCCACTGGCGTAAAGGCTTAGAGTTTGCCCCGAGCATATTCGCCCTCCCTCAGAACCCGTTTCAATCACCAGTGTTTCGGGGTTAAACTCGTTGTAATCGGAGAAATAACCATAGAAACAGCCAGTTCCTGCACCACCATTTACAATGCCTAGGTGGAAAATATCCTCGGTATTTCGCATAAAGTGAGTTCCCACGGAGATTTGCGTTGTATTAAAGGGCCCAAAACGAGCCACACTCCAATCTGAGCCATCTACCTCCCTAAAGTCGTTAGGGTCAAAAAGATCATCTCGCTCTACCCCATCAAATTCAAAACCCTCCTCTGCCCCTTTTCGAACCATCATTACAATATAAAAAGTTTCTCCAGAAGTTCTTGCAAAAGAAACCCTGGGGACACCAGTACATTTGTCAATCGGAGGAAGAATAGCACCACCCACTTCGCAGCCAAACCCACCAATATGCCATACATATACAGGTTTGTCTGACACAATTCGATAAAAAACTTCTGGGTCAGGTATTCTAATATACTGCTGCTGACCAGCATTCAGAGGATAGTTACCAACAACTCCTCCAGCAGTATTATAAACAGTAATATTGGTTGTGTTTTCGGTTGCAAGTATATAAATATGATCGTGCCTATTTGAAGTGGCATTTTCGTATAAATCAGTGCGAATCACAACATACTCCTTACCAATTATATACCGGAAATCACTAATATCTGGATCATACTTTCGGATAGGTATAAGCTGATCTCCTGCCACATCATAACAGCCACCCCCCGTATGTTGAAAGGAATCATCATTTAGAGTCACAGCAATTGGTTGCGAACTTTCAATTCGTGTTCCTTCCAACCTTAAATTTCTATCTCTACTCTTATTGTATGGAAATAAAGAAAAAGTTTCTCCCTCCATTAGAGTTACCTGGACGGTTCCTCCCCCTCCAACAGGAGAATGAGTCATTGGTTCTCCGTAACTAGCTCGTATTCCTGGAGGTAAAAAAAATGTTACGTCAGTATAATCATCTATCGCTACAATATCAATCGCAGAATATGGTTGGGTTTCAGGAATACTGACATTATTTTTATCTGTTTGGAAGGGTGTATAAAACTCTGTACCCAAGGCGTTCTTACCCTTTAGTGCCCAAATATCTTTATTATTATTTCTACTTACTTCATAATAGGCTGTTATTGGAGAGGTTGAGGTTATTTTAATACCGAAATCATTCACTCCAGTAGCATTTAAAGGCTTGTTTTCCAATTGGTTAACATCATAATAACCCAGAGGGTTAGTGTCAGCTGTAGGATTAAAGGGGGGATTATTGGGGGAAACAATCCAACGACTAACATCTTCCTCATGAAAATCGTAAGGAGCAAGTTCAACAACTATATCAGGAAAAATTGCGGGATCACCCGCAGGCATACTTATGGTTACTGTTGCAGGGTACTCACCTGAAGAAAATTTAAAATATGCTGGTACTCCTCCAGGAAGCTGATGCCAAAGGGTAATCTCGGGCACTGCAAACCAAAACTCTGTATCGGTTTGAGAAAATGCACCACCAAGAGACAATACAGTAAGCATAATGCCCAACAAACCAGTCCTTAATGACTGGGGTAATTTCTTTAAAAAAGTTATTATAGGTACCATAGAATTTAGGAGTAATCTAAAACAAATATAGTATTTAATCCTTTAATACGTACGATTCGCCATAAAAGATATACGTTTTGTCAAAATATTGCTTAATTTTGAACTAGTTTGAACTAACAGCTGTAACTTTTTTTGTTACGACTATTTAAACCATATTAAAAACTAAACTCTGCTATTTAAATTTTCGTATAGTAGATGTATGGTTTTAAATATTATCAGTTTTTAGGACTATAACAAATGGTTTAAAGTTTAAGTCCATTCGAAAAGAGTAATGGAATATAATACACTCTATAACAATAAGACTTATACTATGAACCCGATAGAGTTAATGCTGTTTATATCATAAACAAATATTTCGTTCCTACACTATTAACCGTTGTACCGGAAATTGCTTAGATTATGAAAACAAATAATAGAAGGGTCATAAGTTGGCTCCTATACAGTACACTAACCATACTTCTGTCGTTAAGCGCAGCTGGTCAGGAATTTGAGGAACTATTTTACGAAGGTTTTGAGAATGGTGGGAAAATACCCACGGGTTGGACCCAGCAATTTGTGTTTGGAAGCCGAACCTGGCGTTTTGAGAATGGAGGGTACGCCCCATCGGGAGCCCCCACCTTTAGGCATCCGTCAAATGCGTATGCCGGTAGTTACAATGCACTATTTCAGGACGAAAGTATTGGACCCGTTCGTAGGTTAATTACAAAAGCAATAAACTTAGTTCCCAATGGTGCAGCAACCATTAAGCCAACCCTAAGTTTTTGGCATGCCCAGGATTCATGGGGGGGGGCAACCGATGAACTAAAGGTTTACTATCGTAGATCAAGTACTTCTGGCTGGGTACTTCTTGAGCATTATTCTTCAACTACATCCAATTGGACATTAAGAGAGATACTGCTACCCGATGATGCCAAAACAGAAACTTGCCAAATAGGGTTTGAGGGATCATCAAATTGGGGTTGGGGCATTTGTATTGATGAGGTGAGAATTGAAGAGAGAGGAAGGCTGGATCGAAAGGTGGAATATTTCGAGATGAAACAAAAGTCGGGCATTATCCCCTCGGGATCTAGTATAAATCCGTTCGGCTATCTTTTGGCCTTAGTATCGGGCAATAATCTGGAAATACCACTTAATTCGATAACAATTAGTTACAGTGGAACCGATATTGTCGATATCGAACATATAAATATTTACCATACGCGAGATTCAGCATTCTCGGTAAAGTCGAGAGTAACAGCCGACATAAGCATTTTAGGGAATGAAATTACAATAACTGCCCCAACATTTAACCTGCGAACTGGAAATAACTATATTTGGTTTGTTTTTGATATTAATTCCGAGGCAAAGCATGGAAATACTGTCGATTTCAGCCTAGCCGCCAACGCAGCCATATTAGGTGATAACACATTCCCATCAACTGCCATAGACCCAATCAATTCTGCAACTATTCATGAATCTTTAAAGTTCTCAAATTTTAGCAACGATAATACCTGGACAACAACTGATCTATGGGAAATTGGTGAACCCCAAGGGCTAGGAATATACGACCCCAATTTCGCTTATTCGGGGAGCAATGTTTTGGCCACAAACCTAACAGGCAACTACTCCCCTAGTATTGAAGCCGATTTACCCGAAACAGCTACAACCCAGCCCATAAATGCAAAATTCTATCAAAACCTCACCGTTAGGTATAGGCGCTGGTTAAATATTGAGTATTTCGACAAAACAAGCGTTAAGATTAGCAGCGATGGCGGGGCAATATGGCAAAATGTCTTCCAAAATAATACGGGTATTCTTGATAGAAGTTGGCAACCCATATCAATAGGCATTAGCCAATGGGCTACAAGAAAGGAGAATGTCCGCATAATGTTCTCCATGGATACAACAAACCAGTTTACTGAGTATGGCGGCTGGAATATAGATAACTTTGCCATTACCGGTGAGTTTATCCATAGTGATGTGGGCATAACTAATTTAATTACGCCAATTCAAACCTGCGGATTAACCAATGCCGAGGAGGTTAAGGTGATGCTTCGTAACTTTGGCGGCGCAACTGTGGATGTACCTTTCGATATTGGCTACTCGCTAAACGGGGGCGCTACATACACTCGCGAAACCTACAACATACCCCTTAAGAGCGAAGCCGATAATGAAGGAAGTTATGAGGTGGAGTACACTTTTAATACCAAGGCCAATTTCTCAACACCGGGTTTGAAAAACCTCAGATTCCGAACCTTCCTAGTAGGGGATCAGGATTCAGGAAATGATCTTTTTAAAACCTCAATGTATGTGTTCCCAACGGTTGCATACCCATACCAAACATCATTTGAAAGCAGTAACGCCTACTGGTATCCTAGTGGTATCAACAGCAGTTGGGAGTGGGGCGTACCCCAAAAAACAATTATAAAAACTGCATCAGATGGCAATAGGGTTTGGAGCACATTCCTAACTAAAGATTATAACCACAACGAAAAGTCATACCTCGAGAGCCCCTGTTTCGACCTATCAGGTTCAGTTATGCCTGTAATTTCGTTCGACTACATTATGCAGGTGCAAGAAGGGGTAGATGGGTTATCGCTTGAATATTCCATTGA
>JALOAQ010000113.1 GCA_023228725.1 Bacteroidales bacterium
GGGGCAATCAACTGGTGCAGCTGTGATTTTTGGTAATACGGGTGGTGTTATTGAAGCTGCTTGCCGTACTGCTTACGAAATTTATACTAAGAAAAAATTAGAAAAAGTAGAATTTGAACAATTACGCGGACTTGAAGGAGTGCGTTCGGCAGTTGTTGATTTTGACGGACTAAAATTAAACTTAGGAATAGCGCATGGATTAGGTAATGCACGAAAATTATTAGAACAAATAAAAAGCGGAGAAGCTAATTTCCATGCAATTGAAATAATGGCTTGTCCAGGCGGTTGTATTGGTGGCGGTGGTCAACCATTGCACCATGGTGATTCTTCAATAATAAAAGCACGTGCTGCTGCTATTTATCGCGAAGACGAGGGTAAAGCTATTCGTAAATCTCACGAAAATCCTGAAATCATCACATTGTATGAAGAATTCTTAGGACAACCAATGAGTGAAAAAGCACACGAATTGCTACACACCGAGTATTTTGATAAGAAAAAAATAATTTACATCGAAAAATAATAAAGACATGTCAAGCATACATATAAAATTAAAAGAAAATGATTGTAAAGCAATAAATGATATTTGCCAATCATTTAATAACGAGCCTGGCGAACTTATAAATGTTTTGCACAAGACTCAAGAGCATTTTGGATACTTACCTGCTGAAGTTCAGGAAGTTATTGCTCAAAATCTAAATATTTCGATAGCTAAGGTTTATGGAGTAGTTACTTTTTATAGTTTCTTCACTATGAGCCCAAAAGGACAATTTCCAATCTCTATTTGTACTGGTACAGCCTGTTATGTTAGAGGTGCAGAAAAAGTTCTTGACGAAATGAAAAAAGAATTGAAAATTAACGTTGGAGAAACAACAGCAGACGGTAAATTCTCTTTATCATGTTTGCGTTGTGTTGGAGCTTGTGGTTTAGCTCCGGTAGTTATGATTGGCGACAAAACTTTTGGTAGAGTTGCCCCAGAAGACGTTAAAAAAATTCTTGCTGAATTTAGTTCATAGTTTCATAGTTTGTTTGTTTCTTAAAAGGGTAGGCGATGCTTATCGTCCTTCCCTTTTAAATAAATTATGAACTTATTGGTTTAGGATTCTTTGTTAAAGATTCATAGTTAGTTTGTTTGTTTCAAGAAAGTCAGAATTCCCAAAATTCTGACTTTCTGCTTTTTGGAATACTTATATTAGAATAATTATTTACAACACTTGTTAATAAATAAATTTAAAAAATAGTAAAGTAATAAAATTATTAATGTATATTTGTCAATATCTGTCAAGTCAAAACAAAGCAATTTGAATATGCTTGAGCTTAATGAACATTATTAAAAATTAATATGGAACTTAGTAAAACAACAGGAATGATATTAAGGGAATTGAGAGAAACAAAAGGATTTTTACTTAGAGAAGTTGGTGCAACACTATCTCTCGACCCAGCTATTTTAAGCAAAATTGAACGAGATGAACGTAGGCCAACAAAAGAGCAAATAAATGCACTTTCTGATTTTTACATAGAAAAGAAAAATGAAATTATAATTAGTTGGTTGTCTGATAAATTAGCTCATGAAGTGCAAGACGAAGATTTGGCTTTAGAAGCAATTAAGGTGGCGGAGGAAAAGGTAAAATATATCACTAAAAACAAACATAAATAATGAAAGGTATTCAAGGAACATCGAATAAGACCTATAGACAATTGTTAGCAAATGGTTTGCGTTATGAGATACCAAAATTTCAGCGTGATTATTCTTGGGAAGCTGAACATTGGGATGATTTATGGCAAGATATTAAGCTTATTTTGGCTCATGAAGATAATGAACACTATATGGGCTATTTAGTGTTGCAGACAACTAACAATAAAGAGTTTTTTATTATTGATGGACAACAAAGATTGACTACTATGAGTTTGTTGATTTTAGCAAGTCTAAAATGTTTGAAAGAACTTGCCGATAGTGGGGATGATACAGAAAATAATCTTAAAAGAATAGATAATTTATTAAGTAGCTATATTGGTTATGTTGACCCTGTTAGCTTAATTGCAAATAACAAATTGAAACTAAACCGTAATAGTGATGATTATTACAGACAATACTTGGTTTTATTAAAAGAATTGCCTATACGAAATACAAACGCTTCGGAAAAACGCATGAGAGAATGCTTTATTTGGTTTTATGAAAAAATTAAAAAAGAATTTAATACGGGAGAGAAGTTGGCAAGATTTATTGACGAGATTGTTGACAAATTATTCTTTACTGTTATTGAAGTTACTGACCAATTGAATGCTTTCAAAGTATTTGAAACTTTAAACGCAAGAGGAGTGCAATTGTCATCATCTGATTTATTAAAGAATTACTTTTTCTCTGTTGTGGATGAAAGCTTACCACATAAAGCTGAAATTGAAGAGGTAGAAAATATCTGGAGTAAGATAGTTGGTAAATTAGGAGAGCAAAAATTTGAAGATTATTTACGTTATTATTGGAACAGCATAAATAAATCTGTTGGAAAGAAAAATTTATTTAAAATAATAAAAAATAGTGTTAAAACAAAAGAGCAAGTTTTTGAATTGATAAGAAACTTAAATGATGTTGCTGATATTTATATGGCAATTCAAGATCCATACGATGATTATTGGAGAGATAAACCCGAAATAAGGAAATATATCAAAGAATTAAAATTGTTTCAAATTAGGCAAACATACTCACTTTTTCTAGCAGCTATTAGAAACTTAAATCTTAAAGAAGTTGAAAAGATTGCAAAAATTTGCTCTGTTATTTCTTTTAGATATAATATTATTGGAGGCTTAAATCCAAATGCTCAAGAGGATGTTTATAATTCTTTGGCAATAAAGATTACTAGAAATAAAATCTATGAAGTGAAAGATTTTCAGCCTATTTATGTAAATGATTCTAGTTTTGAAAATGATTTTTCTACAAAAGAATTTAAAAGCAGTTCAAGAAATCATAGGATTGTAAAATATATATATTCAAAAATTGAGAAATATCAATTTCATAATGAGATAGATGAAGAAAGCGATTTGTTCACTATTGAACATATTTTACCCGAAAATGCAGACGATACTTGGGGTGATTTTACATTTGAAGAAATTAATCGGTCAGTTTATAGAATAGGAAATCTAACTTTATTAGAAAAGAAATTTAATAAAGAAGCCGACCAAAAACCATTTAAAGAAAAACTAAGTTTTTTTAAACAATCTAAAAGCAAGCTAACTAATGCTATTGTCGATAACTTTGAAACCTGGAATGAAGATAAATTAAGTGCAAGACAAAAGGATTTGGCAAAACATGCTAAGGCTATTTGGAAAATACAGGAATTAAGCAATTAAAAAGCTATTCTACACATAATTTGAACAGTTTTTGATAATAATAAAACTACCAAGATTGTTTAATGAAAATAAATATATGCTAAATAGTTTTTTAAAGTAGCCCCACCAGGAATCGAACCTGGATCTACAGTTTAGGAAACTGCTATTCTATCCGTTGAACTATGAGGCCAGTAAAATTTCTTGTAAAACCAAATCACTTAGTTTTTTTATAAGCGATTGTACAAAAGTATGAAAAAATATTATTATTAAAGATATTTTCTAATATTATTTTGAAAACTTGCACTTAACAATTGAGCTTAGAACTTTTTTGTTTTTTATTTTATAAGCCTTGCAAATGCAATTTCGCAACAAATAAAAATAAAAGCTAATAAAACAAATATTTGCCATAATGGTTTGCCGTCAGCAAATTTTTTTAATGCAAGCGTAAAATCGCTTTTATCTGTGTTAATAAGTTTTGCTTTATTATCAAATTTCTCAACTATGAGTTTATCCAAATCACTTGCATTTACAAATTCTAAAACAGATTCGCTTCTATCGTAATTTAGCGAAATTGGAGAAATATATTCTTCAGTTTTATAAAGTGAATAAGTACCTGAATTTATAATTTGTTGAGGAATATCAATAATGATTTTTTTGTTTGCATATCTATGTGGCGTTAAAATTTCGAAATTTGTTTTGTCTGTCAATTTAAAAATGTCTGAACTTAAAATTTCCTTATCAGATTTTATTTCCACTTTTGCTACCGCTTTAATAGTCGAATACAATTGATTGCTTATCTGAGAGTTTAATGCCATATTATAAAATGCAGGAGCAAAAATTGCAGATTTCACAAATTCAGAATTGCTTTCATCAATAGCTGCAGAAATAATATAAATTTTTCCTGAACCATAATTACCTGCAAGCAATAAACTTGTATTATTTTCTAAATTAAGAACTTCGCGAACAGAAGACGAAGAAAAGGTATTAAATTTATGGCTATTTGCCACAATAGGCATTTCACTTTGTTTTTCTTTCTTTATAAATACATTTTTAAATAATTCGTGCTCGTATTCTATTGAGGCAATCCTTGTGTTTTGAATACTTTGTTCGGTAAAATTTCCTGCATTAAAAAGATTTAAAAATGAATTTATCGAACTGATTTTCAAATTTCTATGAGGAATAAAAATTAAAGAGCCACCGTTTTCGGTATATTCCAATAAATTTGCACTTAAACCTGTAGATATTTCCGAAAATGAATTTAAGATTATTAAATTATAATTGTTGAAATTCTCATTTTGTTCTCTTCCTAATTTAACTTGTTGTAAATCAAAGTTTTCCGAATCTGAATCGTAAAGTGCTGTTAACCACCGGTTTGGCTTTTCATTATTAATTATTAAAATTTTGCTTGTTTCCGAAACATTATAATTGAAATACATTGTATTATCATAAGTTATGGGATAATCTATAATTTCAAGCCTTGCTTCAATAAATCCAATCTGTGTGTTTGTATATTCAATTTCTATATCTTTTGTTTCGTTGGCCTCAATATTAAAACCTGCAACGGCTTTAAGGCTATCATTTATAAATAGTTGCAAAGATTGTTCATAAAAGTCTTCCTCAGAGCTGTTTACCAATCTTGCAACAAGAGTTTCAGACATATTTAATTTATGACTAACAGACTCAAACCAAATGGAATCTATAAAAATATTATTTAGCTTTTCTGCTTTTAATGGAACAAAAATTAAATTTATATTTTCATTTAATTTTGTAGAAATATTTTCTAAAAATGTTTTTTGCATGTCGGAAATAACATACAAGTTTGCAGTTTGCTCTTTTGGCACATTGGCATTAGCTTTTAAAATAACTTCGTTTAGTTTAAAAGGAGAGGGGCTTATAGAAGTTTGATTTATATTATTTATAAAAGCATTTCTATCACTAAAATATTGATGTTCAGGCAATAAATCATTTGTGATTAAAAAATGTTTTGTTGAATTTGCTGAATTATATGCAATTTCTTGAGCAATTTGTTGTGCTTGTTCAAAAAGTTTACCTTTTTTGCCAGTATTTTCCATTGAAAAAGAATTGTCAAGATAAACTATATTCAAATTACTAAGCTTATTATTATTTCCTTGTTTTATTGGAATAAAAGGACCTGCAAAAGCTATTACAAGCATTGCTATAGTTAAAATTCGAGAAATTAAAATTAATATTTGTTTAAGTTTAGTTTTTGTTTTGGTTTCTTTACGAATATTTTCTAAAAAACGAGTATTACTAAAATATAAAGTTTTATGTCTCCTAAAATTTATAAGGTGAATAATTATTGGAATTGATATTGTAAACATTGCCCAAAAAAAGGCAGGATTAATAAAACTCATATATTAAAGTTTCGTTTTAAATTTTGGCAAAGTTAAAAAAATATCGGTTAAAATAGGAAATGATGTAAAAATGTTGTATTTTTGGGATTGGAAGTTATGCTTTGGAAACAAATATTTACTGTCAAAAGTAAAAGCTATACAAAAAAATTTGAAATGTTTATTAAAATAAAAGAATAATGAATAATATTTTTAAATACTCACCAAAAGAATTAACGACAGATGCGTTTTTAAATTATTTATTTATTTGGTTAAATGATAATAATTGTTTAGAAATTGCAAAAGACATATTAACAAAACCTAAAGATAGGAATAAGTCAACAGCTAATATTAAAGTTGAAAGACAAGTTTCCTTTGGTAAAGAAAAAGCTGATCTTGTTGTAAACTTTTTATTAAATGAAGAATACAAAAGTGTGCTTTTTGAGAATAAGACAAATACTACAACATCTAAAAAACAATTAATGAGTTATAAGAAAGGTGAAGAGAAATACAAATACAATTATCTTAAATTAGGTTATATTGACAAAAAAGAAAGAAAAATTTGTCAAGATTGTGGTTATGATATAATTGATGTTAACCTTTTATATAATATTTTATTGAAAATAAATAATCCCGACCTAATAATTGAGCAATATAAAAATTATATTCTTAATTATTATGTTAATCCCCTGAAAGAAATTATAGAAAAATATAAAGACGGAAGTATAGCTAATAAATTGTGTGATCAAAGAGCTCAGTTGTATCTTGCAGATAAACTATCTGATAATTTTGGAATTTTCGAATATAATGCAAACAATCTACCTGCTAATGAGAATAAATATCGCATACAGTATAGGTCAAATATAGGAGGAAATCCTTGGACGCAAATTGTATTAATTGAAAATGAATCAAAATATCCTGATTCTATATTTTGGAGGATAGATAAAAGATCTGGCAAATACTATATTAGACTTAATATGTACAGTAAGTCACAAAATATAGACAATAAAGAAAGAACAGAAAGGTTAAAGAATTTAAGAGATTTTTCATTAAAATTTTTTAATAAATATCCCTACTTAAAACAAGGAAAACTTAGTAATAGAAGAGGAAGAGAGAGAGAAATAGTGATATTCTTCTTTGATGAAAATCCATTACATAAATTATTAAGAAAAATTAGAGAATTCACTTTTGAATTTAAAAAATTCTATCACAGTAAATATTATAACCACTGACGGCGTGTATAAGTAATGCTATTTTTGTTCTGATTATGAAAAATCTTACTTGCAAATTAAGAGCAAAATTTTGACATACAAAAGTTCTCATCAAGCTATTTCATATACATACAGAATGTCAAAGCAAATAATTATCGGAACTGCTATTGCAAACATCGCCCAAAAAAAGGCAGGATTAATAAAACTCATATTTTAAAGTTTCGTTTTAAATTTTGGCAAAGTTAAAAAAATATCGGTTAAAATAGGAAATGAAATAGAAATGTTGTAGTTTTGTTTTGCAAATTAGATTTTAGATAACATAAAAGCTATAACCATAAAAAAGTAATGAATTATGGCAAAAATTAACGTAAAAAATACTGAAATCACAATTATATCTATTGAGGAGAAAGATTACATTTCTCTTACCGATATGGCAAACGCGAAAGAAAGCGAAAGCCGTGCAGCAGATATTATTAAAAACTGGTTGAGAAATCGTTATACACTTGAATTTTTGGGTACATGGGAACAAATACATAACCCAATTTTTAAAGTGGTCGAATTCGACCACTTTAAAATGCAAGCAGGATTACCAAATTTTGTATTAAGTGTTTCTGAATGGATAGAAAAAACCAATGCTATTGGGATTATCGTAAAAAAAGGCAAGTATGGAGGAACTTTTGCACATAAAGACATTGCTTTTGAGTTTGGCTCTGCAATTAGTGTTCCTTTTAAGTTGTATTTAATAAATGAATTTCAAAGACTTAAAGAAGAAGAACAAAAACAACTTGGTTGGTCCGCAAAACGGGAGTTAGCTAAATTAAATTACCACATACATACCGATGCAATTAAACAAAATCTCATTCCACAAGAGCTTTCAACGACACAGACATCAATAATTTATGCCAATGAAGCCGATGTGTTAAATGTTGCTTTGTTCGGAATTACAGCCAAACAATGGCGAGACTCAAACCCTGAATTGAAAGGCAATATTCGTGATTATGCAACAATAAATGAATTGATTTGTCTGTCAAATATGGAGAATCTGAATGCAGTTTTCATTAACGAAAAAATGCCCCAAAAAGAACGTCTCATAAAACTAAATCAAATAGCAATTCAGCAAATGAGTATTTTACAAGAAGTTGAAAATCGAAAATTATTAAAGTAAAAGAAGTTAAAATAGAAAATGAAATAAGAATGTTATACCTTTGTTATGGAAATTAAAAGTTGGTAACAAGAAAAAAATCTGAGTAAACAATTGAAGTCAGATAGATTTTTATTATATTTGCAATATGAATACAAGAGATGTCATAATAAGTAAGATTTTGGAACTTTCAAAGGAAAAGTATCCAGATGCTGAAATTTATTTGTACGGTTCTCATGCACGTGGAGACGCAAAACCTTTTTCTGATTGGGATTTATTAATTTTACTAAATTTAAAGCAAATTCCTTTTGCTTTAGAAACTAAAATAATGGATGAATTCTATGAAATCGAATTAGAAACAGGTGAAATTTTATCCCCATTGATATACCCAAAAGAAGAATGGAATGTAAAATATAGACAAACTCCACTTTATGAAAATATTAAAAATGAATCAATTAGATTAATATGACAGGCATACAGAAGAAAAGGTTATGCCTTATTATGACTTTGTTAAGAAATTCATACTACAAATAGAAAAAATCATAAATAACTAATTGCCAGTTGCCAACAAGAGGTGTAGGACTTAAAGTTCAGTTAAAAGTTAAAAGTGCGTCTGAGAGACAATTCTAAGTTGAAAATAATATGCAATTTTTTGTTTTGTAGTGGAAAATGTTGTATATTTGTTATGTAAAACATTCGTTAGCAAAAATAAATATGAAAAAGATATTAATTACCTTAGTTTTATCTATTCTATTTTTAAATTCTATTGCTCAAGAGCTTGAACTAAAAAAGAAATGGAGTTTAGGATTTTCATATACTCCAAACATTTCCTATTTATA
>JALOAQ010000005.1 GCA_023228725.1 Bacteroidales bacterium
GTTCAAACGGAGTAAGATGTTCAGAAGAAGAACACCAACTTAATCGTAGAACAGAATTTAAAGTAACAGGATTTATTGAAGGCATGGGCGATGTAAACCTAGAAAGCTTAGAAGGAGATAATATAAAAGTAGATAAAAAACCAGGAGAAGAGGACGAACCTAAAAGCAGAGGTGCAAAATCTACAGGACAACAAACTTCAGGACCAAATAAAACTTCTTATAACACTTTTTCGTCCGAATCAACAGAATTAATTTTTAGATTGCAATTTTTAACTTCAGCAAATAAATTAGAAACTGCAGACCCACAATTTAAAGGTTTAGAAAACGTAAATATTTATTATGATAATGGTCTTTACAAATATACTTATGGTGAAGTAAAAACCTTAGCAGAAACCGAAACTTTAAAATTAGAGTTACAAGCAAAAGGGTTTCAAAAATCTTTTCCTGTACCATTCTACAATAACGAAAGAATAAGTATGGAAGAAGCTAAAAAATATTATTAGAAATTAAGAATAATTAAAAAAAGAGGGCAAATTTTTGCTCTCTTTTTTTATTGCTAATATCTTTTCAAAACTTAAGTTTCATAAAATTGAAATTTCATAAAAATTATATTAGTTTTGTTTTTTGAAAAATTAAAAGCTATGGCAGAAATTATTGTTAACCCAGAACTCGCTAAAACACTTGGTGTTACCGAAGAAGAATTTAAAATGATTGAAAATTATTTGGGACGTACTCCTAACTTTACAGAACTAAGTATTTATTCTGTTATGTGGAGTGAACATGCCTCTTATAAAAATTCTATCAAATGGTTAAAAACTTTACCTCGCGAAGGTGCTTGCTTATTAACAGAGGCAGGAGAAGAAAATGCCGGTCTCGTTGATATTGGTAACAATTTAGCTTGTGCTTTTAAAATAGAATCTCATAATCATCCCTCAGCTGTGGAGCCATACCAAGGCGCTGCAACTGGAGTTGGTGGTATCAATCGTGATATTTTTACTATGGGAGCGCGTCCGGTTGCTCAATTAAATTCTTTAAGATTTGGAAATATTGATAATGATAGAACCAAATGGCTATTACGTGGTGTTGTAAAAGGAATTGCTGATTATGGAAATGCTTTCGGTGTGCCAGTATTAGGCGGTGAAGTGTATTTTGACGAATGTTATAATACAAATCCACTCGTAAATGCAATGTCGGTGGGAATTATGGAAAAAGGTAAAATGATTTCTGCTATTGCTTACGGAGAAGGTAATCCTGTGTATATTGTAGGCTCTGCAACAGGAAAAGACGGAATACACGGAACTACTTTTGCATCAACCGAGCTTACCGAAGATTCGGCTGACGATATTCCTGCAATTCAAGTAGGAGACCCATTTCAAGAAAAACTTTTGCTAGAAGCTAGCTTAGAACTTGCCAAAGCTGACGCAATTATTGGTATGCAAGATATGGGTGCAGCAGGAATTATTTGTTCAACAAGCGAAATGTCGGCAAAAGGAAAAAGCGGAATGAAAATAGACCTAAGCCTTGTTCCTCTTCGTCAAAAAAATATGGAAGCTTGGGAAATACTACTGAGCGAATCACAAGAACGTATGCTAGTTGTTATTAAAAAAGGAAAAGAACATATTGTTGAACAAATTTTCGATAAATGGGACCTGCATTGTGCAAAAATTGGTGAAGTTATTAAGGAAGATAAACTTTATTTCTATTATCAAGGAAAATTAGTTGCAGAAGTGCCTGCAGACAGCCTTGTGTTAGGTGGTGGAGCTCCTGTTTATGACAGAGAATATAAAGAACCGGCTTATTATGCAGAAAATAAAAAATTTGATCCTAACAATATTCCACAAAATGTAGATTTACGCGAAGTAGCAGATTTTTTAACAAAACACTCTAATATTGCTTCTAAAAAATGGATTTATGAGCAATATGATACAATGATTAG
Source organism: Bacteroidales bacterium (assembly GCA_023228725.1). Lineage (GTDB taxonomy): Bacteria > Bacteroidota > Bacteroidia > Bacteroidales > ML635J-15 > Bact-19. Next base: position 1,937 of record JALOAQ010000005.1, read on the forward strand.
AACAGGAAACCTAACAACTAATAGACCAGCTGATGCTGGAGTTTTTAATATAAAAGGAACTAATTCTGCAATTGCAATGACAACTGATTGTAATAGTCGTTATGTAAAAGCTGACCCAAAAATTGGAACTATGATTGCAGTTGCAGAAGCTGCTCGTAATGTTGCTTGTACAGGAGCTAAACCCCTTGCAATTACTAATTGTCTGAATTTTGGCTCACCTATGAATCCTGAGGCGTATTGGGAGTTTGTAAATGCAATAAACGGAATGGGTGAAGCTTGTAGAAGTTTTGACACACCTGTTACGGGAGGAAATGTTTCTTTTTATAATCAAACTATTATTGACGGTAAAGCTGAACCAATAAACCCAACTCCAACTATAGGAATGTTAGGATTGTTAAAAGATAAAGCTTATCAAACTTCTTTGGCTTTTCAAAATAAAGGTGATATGATTTATATGCTTGGAAAAGCTAGTAATGATATAGCTTCTTCTGAATATTTGTATTCTTATCATAAAGTAAAAAACTCACCGGCTCCAGAATTTAATCTGAATTTTGAAGTAGAGCTAGTTAAAGTTTTACAAGAATTAGCTGAGAAAAATTTAGTGAATTCTATGCACGATGTCTCTGATGGCGGCTTGTATATAGCTCTGCTAGAATCTGCTATGCCTAATAATCTTGGATTTGATATCACTAGTCCAGCTGAATATAGAATAGATGCTTTCTTATTTGGTGAAGCACAAGGAAGAGTGGTGGTTTCTGTTCCTTCAGAAAAAGAAACTGACTTTGTCGATTTCTTACTCGAAAAGAAATTTCCGTTTAATAGCTTAGGACACGTAACTAAAGGCGAACTTAGAATAGATGATTCTTCATTTGGATTTGTTACAGACGAAAAAGAAAAATATGATAACGCAATAAGCAAAAAAATGGAGTCTTAGGAAAAAATGATTTCTATAAATAATTTATCTGTCCGTTTCGGAAATTTTGAACTATTTTCCGATATAGGATTTATGATTAATAAAAAGGATAGAATTGGTTTGGTTGGAAAAAATGGTGCAGGAAAAACTACTCTTTTAAAAGTAATTAATGGGGATATTTCACCAAGCCAAGGTTTAGTTTCTATTCCTACTGATATAAAAATTGGATATTTGCCTCAACAAATGATTCTGAAAAATGCAAATGTCTCTGTTTTTAATGAAACTAAAAATGCCTTTAAAGAAGTCTTAAATCTACAAAAAGAAATAGATAAAATAAATACACAAATTGCTGATTATCACAACTATAACGATGACGAATATTTAAAACTTATAGAAAAACTAGCTCATTTTTCAGAGCATCTTAATATTATAGGAGTGGATAATATTGATCAAAATATTGAAAAAGTTCTTAAAGGTTTAGGCTTTTTACAAACAGATTTACAAAGAAAAATTACAGAATTTAGTGGTGGCTGGAGAATGAGAGTAGAGCTTGCAAAAATTCTTTTACAAAATCCCGACATTATTTTATTAGACGAGCCTACAAATCATTTAGATATAGAAGCTATTCAATGGTTAGAAACTTTTTTGGAAACATATAGAGGAGCTGTGCTAACAATTTCCCACGATAGAGCTTTTTTAGATAATATTACAAATAGAACTATTGAAATTAATCTTGGAAAAATTTATGATTATAAAGTTTCGTATTCTCAGTTTAAAATTCTGCAACAAGAAAGAATAGAACAACAAATTGCAGCCTACGAAAATCAACAAAAACTAATTAACGATACAGAAAGATTTATAGAAAGATTTAGATATAAAGCCACTAAGGCAAACCAAGTGCAGTCAAGAATTAAACAATTAGAAAAATTAGATAGATTGGAAGTTGACGAGCTTGATAATGCGGCTATGAATATTAAATTTCCACCTGCTCCACGAACCGGGGATATTGTTGTAAAAGCAGATGAGCTTTACCAAACTTATGATGGAAAAAAAAATATTCTTGAAAACATAAATTTAATAGTAGAAAGAGGCGAAAAAATTGCTTTCGTAGGTAGAAATGGAGAGGGTAAAACAACTTTGGCAAAAGTGATAATTGGCGAACTAGAACATTCTGGTCTGTTGAAGATTGGACATAATGTGAAAATTGGATATTTTGCACAAAACCAAGACGAACTTTTAGACCCTGAACTTACTGTTTTTGAAACACTTGATAAAATAGCTATAGGTGATGTCAGAACAAAATTAAGAGATATTTTAGGTTCATTTTTATTTTCAGGCGAAGATATTGATAAAAAAGTAAAAGTGCTCTCTGGTGGTGAACATTCGCGTTTATCTTTGGCAAAATTACTTTTAGAACCTTATAACCTACTTGTTCTTGACGAACCTACAAACCACTTGGATATGAGGTCTAAAGATATTTTAAAACAAGCACTGCTTAAATTTGATGCCAGCCTAATAATAGTTTCTCACGATAGATATTTCCTAGACGGCTTGGTAGATAAGGTTTATGAATTTAAAAACAATAAAATTAATCAGCATATTGGAGGAATTTATGACTTTTTAAGAAAAAAGAAATTAGAAAATTTAAAAGAACTAGAACAAAAACAAAACACACAAATAAGTAAAACAAAAGAAAAAGCCTCTGATAATAAAACTTTATATTTAGAAAGAAAAGAACTTGAAAAACAACGCAGAAGCATACAAAATAAAATACAAAAAGCAGAAAAAGAAATTGAAAAACTAGAAAAAGAAATTGAAACATTAAACAAAATTTTATCAAATCCCGAAGAAATGCATACAGAAAAACTAAATACTGCTTTTAATATGTTTGAAAAATTAAATTCCCAATTAGAAAAGCAAATGAAAACTTGGGAAGAAGCAGAAAATCAACTTCAAGAATTTGAAAAAAATAATATTTCTTAAAATAATTGTGAACATATTCGATAAATATTTATTTATTAAGGAGTATTGATTATATTTGTAGGGAAAAAATGTGAAAATGGAAAAAATCAAGTTAGAAGTTTTAGGATTATCATACAGTCAAACCCAAGCAGGTGCATATGCACTAATTTTAGCTGTAGAAGGAAGCCAAGATAGAATCCCAATTATTATTGGAGGTTTTGAAGCACAAAGTATTGCTATAGAATTAGAAAAATTAAATCCACCAAGACCACTAACTCATGATTTATTTGTTGATTTTGCCAAAAATTTTGATATAAATTTAAAAGAAGTTCTGATTTATAAATTTGAAGAAGGAATATTTTATTCGAAAATTTATTTTGAAAAAGATGGAAATATTAAAGAAATAGACTCTAGAACTTCTGACGCAGTAGCAATTGCCCTTAGATTTAAAAGCCCTATTTACACAACTATAGATATTGTTCAAAAAACAGGTATTACTTTAAATTTTTCTGAGGAAAAAGAAGAGATTTCAAAATTTGAAGAAGAAACATTAATTGAAAAACCAAGTGAATATGAATCTATGACCACAGCTAAGTTAAAAACTCTAATGAACAAGGCAATAGCTAATGAAGATTATGAAAAAGCATCTCTAATTAGAGATGTACTTAAAAAAAGAAATGTAGATTTTTAAAAAAATAATTTATGAAACAATATCTTCAATTATTAAAACATGTAAAAGAAAACGGAATTGTAAAAACTGACCGTACAGGTACAGGAACAAAAAGTGTTTTTGGCTATCAGATGCGTTTCGATTTATCACAAGGCTTCCCTTGTATTACAACAAAAAAACTACACTTAAAATCAATTATTCATGAATTATTATGGTTTTTAAGTGGTGATACAAATATAAAATACTTAAATGATAATGGGGTTAAAATTTGGAATGAATGGGCTGATGAAAATGGAGATTTAGGCCATATTTATGGTTATCAATGGAGGTCATGGCCAACAGCTAATGGAGAAAGTATTGACCAAATTACAAAACTAATTAATGATTTAAAAAATAATCCTGATTCACGCCGACATATTGTTAGTGCTTGGAATGTAGCAGATGTTGATAATATGGCTTTACCTCCATGCCATACTTTTTTTCAGTTTTATGTTGCCGACAATAAACTATCTTGCCAACTATATCAACGTAGCGCCGACTTATTTTTGGGTGTGCCTTTTAATATTGCTTCTTATGCTTTATTAACTTTAATGATAGCTCAGGTTTGCGGATATCAAGCCAGCGAATTTATACATACTTTTGGAGATGCACATATTTATCTAAATCATTTCGAACAAGTTGATTTACAGCTAAGTAGAGAACCAAAAGAATTACCACAAATGAAAATAAATCTAAAAGTTAAAAATATATTTGATTTTAAATTCCAAGATTTTGAATTAATAAACTATAATCCTCACCCTCACATAAAAGGACAAGTTTCAGTTTAAATATTTTTTTATGAGTTTTTCAATTATTGTGGCTTTCGCCGAAAATTATGCTATTGGTAAAGGAAATGATTTATTATGTCATTTACCTGGCGATTTAAAAAGATTTAAGAAAATTACAAGTGGAAATACTGTAATTATGGGACGCAAAACATTTTTGTCTTTACCTAATGGAGCCCTGCCAAATCGTAGAAATATTGTAATAACGCGTTCAAAAAACTTAAACTTTAAAAATATTGAAATTGTTAATTCTACTCAAGAAGCTATTAACATTTGCGATAAAAATAAAGAAAATTTTATAATAGGTGGTGGCGAAATTTATAAACAATTTTTGCCTTTTGTTGACAAAATTTATCTTACAAAAATTCATACAGAATTTGAAGCAGACACATTTTTCCCTGAATTAAATTATCGAGAATGGGATGTTGAACTAGAAGCAGAAAACACAGAAAATAATCCAAAATTTTCTTATTTAATTCTAACTAAAAAAAATAATTTAAAAAACTTGTTGTAAATCAAAATTTTAAAATTTTATTAAAATCACTCACTCCTTTATGTCTTCTGATTTTTAAGGTAATTCCCTAAGATTAATTTAAATAAATGTCATTCATAAAAATTCTATATCTTTGTAGCGATTTATGAAATTTGAAATAAGTCATAAAGACAAAAACTCTAATGCCCGTAAAGGCTTGATTAGTACTGCACATGGAGATATAGAAACTCCAATATTTATGCCTGTAGGTACGCTAGGAACTGTTAAAGCAGTGCATATTCCTGAACTTAAAAATGAAATTAAAGCTCAAATTATTCTAGGAAATACTTATCATTTATATTTACGCCCTGGAATTGATATAATTCACCAAGCCGGAGGTTTGCATAAATTTAATTCTTGGGATAAACCTATTTTAACCGACTCGGGTGGCTTTCAAGTTTTTTCTCTATCCAAAAATCGCAAACTTACAGAAGAAGGTGCGGTGTTTAGAAGTCATATAGACGGCTCTAAGCATATTTTTACTCCTGAAAATGTAGTTGAAATTCAAAGAAAAATAGGAGCAGATATTATTATGGCTTTCGACGAATGTGCCCCCTACCCTTGTGATTATTCTTATGCAAAAAAATCCATGGATTTAACTCACAGATGGCTAAATAGAGGCTGGAAACATTTTAATAATACTCAAGCTATTTACGATTATAATCAAACATTTTTTCCAATAGTTCAAGGCTCCACTTATGAAGATTTACGTAAAGATTCTGCTAAATTTATTGCCGATATAGGTGCCTACGGAAACGCAATTGGTGGGTTGTCAGTTGGCGAGCCTACACAAAAAATGTATGATATGATTGAACTTGTTAATGAAATTTTACCTTTAGATAAACCTAGATATTTGATGGGAGTTGGAACTCCACAAAATTTATTAGAAGGAATTGAAAGAGGAATAGATATGTTTGATTGTGTGATGCCAACAAGAAATGCAAGAAACGGAATGCTCTTTACTTTGAATGGAACAATGAATATGAAAAATGAAAAATGGAAAAACGATTTCTCGATTTTGGATGAAAATGGTACAACTTTCGTTGATAAAATATATTCAAAAGCCTATTTAAGACATTTAATAGTCTCAGGCGAAATCTTGGGGGCTCAAATTGCAAGTGTACATAATCTGGGATTTTATGTGGAATTGATGAAATTAGCTAGAGAAAAAATAATTGAAGGAAATTTTGCTACTTGGAAAAACGAAATGATTGAAAGATTAAATAATAGATTGTAAGAATTTGAAAAAGCTAGATTTATATATTATTAAAAAATTTATAGGAACTTTTTTTCTGGCATTAACGCTAATAATTCTTATTGCAATTATTTTTGACATCTCCGAAAAAATGGACGACTTTATAGACAAAGAAGCTCCTCTAAAAGCTATAGTTTTTGATTATTACTTTAATTTTATCCCATATTTTGCTAATTTATTTAGCGCCTTGTTTGTTTTTATCTCTGTAATATTTTTTACTTCCAGAATGGCTGCAAAAACAGAGTTTATTGCAATGTTTGCAAGTGGAATAAGTGTTAGACGATTATTATTGCCTTATTTTTTAGTAGCTTTTTTAATAACATCATTTTCTTTTGCTTTAGGCAATTATGTTATCCCGGATGCAAATAAGCAAAGGTTTGAATTCCAAAATAAATATTTTAAAAGATCTATGAACTCCATTACTTCCGGAATGTCGCATAGGCAAATATATCCCGGAGTTTATTTCTATGTTGAGAATTTTAATAGAAATACTAATATGGGAATTAATATGTCTTTAGAAAAATTTGACGGCGTAGTTTTAAAATCAAAACTAAATGCACAAACAATGATTTGGGATTCTATTAGCGATTCGTGGATTGTGCAAAATTATGTTATGCGGAATTTTATTGACGGAAGAGAAGAACTAATAATAGGTAATAGAATTGATACAGCTTTTAGAATTAAACCTGATGATTTTATTATGAGAAATAATATTGTGGAAGAAATGTCGGTAAAAGAGCTTAATGAATATATTTCTGAGCAAAAACTCTCAGGAACTTCTGCTGTAGTTTTAAGCGAAATAGAAAAACATAATAGAATAGCATCACCTTTTTCATCATTTATTTTAACTCTTATTGGCTTTGGTTTATCAATTAAAAAAAGTAGAGGTGGATTAGGTTTTAATATTGGATTAGGCTTACTTTTAAGCTTTTCATACATACTTTTTATGAGGTTTGCATCTGTTTTTGCAATAAGTGGATATTTTTCCGCTGCTTTATCGGCATGGATACCTAATATCCTGTATTTTTTTATAGCTATAGGAATTTATATAAAAACACTTAAATAAAATAATTTTAATTTAATAATATGAGTACAAATGAAAAAATCAATGCTTTGAACCAAAAACGCAAAGAAGTTATGCTTGGCGGTGGAGAAAAAGCAATTCAAAAACAAAAAGATTCAGGTAAACTGACAGCTAGAGAAAGAATAGATTTGTTAGTTGATAAAGGTTCTTTTAATGAATATGATTTGTTTGTTCAGCATAATGCTAAAGATTTTGGCATGGCTGATAAAGTATTAAATGGCGATGGAGTTATTATTGGAACTGCTAGAATTGACAATAGACCAATTTGTGTGTTTGCACAAGACTTTACCGTGGTTGGTGGTTCTTTGGGCTATATGCACGCTATGAAAATTGTGAAAATACAAGATTTAGCGATAAAAATGCGTGTGCCTTGTATTGGAATTAATGATTCCGGCGGGGCTAGAATTCAAGAAGGTGTAGACTCTCTAGCCGGTTATGGCGAAATTTTTTATCGCAATACACAAGCTAGCGGAATAATACCACAAATTTCTGTAATACTTGGACCTTGTGCCGGTGGTGCTGTTTATTCACCCGCATTAACGGATTATGTTTTTGTTGTGGATAATGTGTCAAAAATGTTTATTACAGGTCCAGAAGTAATAAAAACAGTTCTTGGAGAAGAAATTTCACAAGAAAATCTAGGCGGAGCAAGAGTGCATAGCGAAATAACAGGAAATGCTCACTTTTTTGCTCATAGCGAAGAAGAATGTTTTTTGCAAATACGTAAATTATTGTCTTTTATTCCTCATAATAATAAAGACAAAAAAACAACTAGAGAATTAGAAAAACCTTTAGATAATATCGATATAAATTCTATAGTGCCACTAGATCCAACAAAACCATATGATGTTAGAAATGTTATTAAAGCAATATCCGACAACTCAGATTTTATAGAGGTAATGGAAAAATTTGCTCAAAATATTGTAATTGGCTTTGGAAGAATTGGTGGAAAATCTGTTGGATTCGTTGCTAATCAAGCTTTATATTTAGCTGGTGTTCTTGATGTTGACTCATCGGATAAAGCAGCTAGATTTATTAGATATTGTAATGCTTTTGACATTCCTGTTGTTACCTTAGTTGACTTACCTGGTTATTTGCCCGGAGTAGATCAAGAACATGCAGGAGTAATTAGACATGGTGCAAAAGTTTTATATGCTTATTCAGAAGCTAACGTACCTAAATTAACAGTTATTTTGCGTAAAGCATACGGTGGCGGATATATTGCAATGAGCTCAAGACATTTGAACGCTGATTTTGTTTATGCTTGGCCAACTGCCGAAATTGCAGTTATGGGACCTCAAGGTGCTGCTAATATTATTTTTAGAAAAGAAATAGCAGAAGCAAGCAAGCCTGACGAAATGAGAAAACAAAAAGTTGAAGAATATAAAGAAAGATTTGCTAATCCTTATGTGGCAGCATCTAAAGGTTATGTGGACGAAGTTATTGTGCCTGACGAAACTCGTGAAAAACTAATACATGCTCTTAGTTTATGCGAAAATAAAACTATAGTAAAAACTGATAAAAAACATGGAATTCCACCATTTTAAAAATAATATTATGAGCGAAAATAGAAAATTAAAAATAATAGTGGATGATGTAGAATACGAAAGCTTTTCTACTCCTGCTTTTGATAAAAAACAAAAATGGACTAAGCCAAACGATAAAATCATAAACTCCATAATTCCTGGAACTATTATAGAAGTTTTTGTAAAAAAAGGCGATAAAGTTAAAGAAGGCGATGCCATGCTTATTATTGAAGCTATGAAAATGAATAATAAAATCAATTTTTTTAAAGACGGAATTGTTGACGAAGTTTTGGTTAAATCAGGGGATATAGTCGCAAAAAATCAAAACCTAATTATTCTAAAATAATTTTTTTTTAATATTATACTTTTATACACCAAGCCCAAACTATAGTTAAATATATAAGGGCTTGGTTTTTTATTAAATTTAAAAATACTATCCTTAATAATTTCCTAAGCTAATATCCATTAAAAGTGGAGAGTTTTGCATTGTTAGATACACAACAATTTAATTTTAAAATTTACAAACTTGATTTTAACCTTTGTTAGTGTTTCGTGTTTTTTTAATTCAGTCTGTTGAAAGTTCCATTTGCTTTAATACTGTCAACAAGAACCTGTATTTCTAATGGTTTACTCCAATTTCTATGTATCATTCTATGACAATTTGAACAAACTGGTATCAGATTTTGCAATGCAATTTTTAACGTATTCTCAAGGTCTTCATCTTCGTATTTAAAAATGGGTTTGGTGTGATGTATTTCAATAAACCCTTTCCCAATCTGCTCTCCATAAAAATCATGAAAGTTAAAATTACAACAATTACAGTAAATCCTCTCACTTTTTGTATAATATGTTATTGCATAATTTCTCAAAGTACTTGAACGCTCATAAACAGCAACTTCTGTTATTTTTTTTGTACCTTCTTGTATAATTATATTTTCATCAAATGTTTCTATCTTTTTTTTGTTTTGATTTTTTTCAACTTTTCTAAGATTTTCTGTTAAGTCAGTATAAGTAAAATCATTGATTAATAAATATTTCAAAATATCTTGATTGTTTTTGAGATGTGCTTTACCTTCATTTGTAATTCCAACTTGTCCAGCATCATATTCAGCATAACCAAATCGTTCAAAAGTCCTATGTGCAATTAAGTTCCTAACTTTTTGAGAAAATTTATCATCATTCCTTCCTGCCAAAATTTTTAAATCTTCACCAATTGGCTTCATTATAACTCTAAGTTTTTGAATTAATTCACTTGTTGAAATTACCCCATTATTTAAACTCATCAAATATAAAGAAGGAAGAAGCAATTCGGTTTCTGCAATTCTATTTGCCATATTTTAATAATTAGTAATTAATAAATGCACTACGTCCTTGTCGTTTCTATTCATAAAACTAACAAGATATTTTTTATCAAAAGATTGAATGTTTAATCCTTTGTTTTTATATAGTTCAAAAATGAAATTAGTGTTTTTTATTATCATCATCCATTTAGCTTTACATTTTCTTATCAAATAATTTGCGAGTCTTACTTGGTCTTTTTTTGTGAAATCATTTTTGGCGTAGGTGCTAAATTCACTATCATAGGGAGGGTCTAAAAAAATAAAGTCATTGTTTTCAGGGATATGTTGGTCAAAAAAATCTTCAAAATCTAAATTTTCTATAACAGTATTATCAAGCAATGATTTGAGTTCTTTAGTTTTTAAATATGCTACTTTTTTAGAAAAGTTTTTGTTGTTATATGCAATGCCACCATAAGGAACATTAAAATCACCTTTTGAATTATACCGAAACATCCCACTGTATGCAAAATTTCTTATAAATAAAAAAATTGCAGATTTAAAAGCACTATTAATTTTGTATTTTCCTGTATTGTTGTAAATATGACGAAAGTGCATATAAAATGCGCTTTTAAGAGCTGTTTCTATATTGTCTAAAATATCATTATCCGGCAAAAGATATTTTTCTTTTTCTAATTGCTTCATTCGTTTAATTTTCCGGATAAGATTGATTTTTATTTCTTTAATGAAATTTTCAATATTAAAATTGAATATTGATGAAAACATTCCATTAAATTGGTCTGCATGTTTTAAAATAAACTCAAATAAAATATCCTTAAGTTTCGTTTCTTCAATTCTATCATTTGAATATTTTTTATATGTTTCTACAAAAAAAACATCATTTTTCTTTGCGACTAAAGTCAATAAATCCCAATTATGTATTATTTCATCTAATGCTTTAAAAAATAAAGTTCTATCATCATTTGTTATGCTACGATATAAAGAAATAAGTTCTTCAGATTTGTCATTAATAAAATATTTGTCAGCTTGTAATGCTGTATAAACTGCTCCACCACCAACAAATGGCTCATAATAATTTTTAAACTTTTCAGGCAGATTAGGAATAATGTATTTTAATTCTTGTTCTTTACCACCAGCCCATTTTAAAATCGGGTATAATTTTCTCGTTTCAAGGTAATTGCCAATCCCAAGCCCAATTTGGTTATATGTTTCAATAGGGTCTTCAATAATATTTTTCATACTACAAATTTAATCAATTTTTTAATTCCCAATTCAACAGCGATATTTATCTTAGCATGAACGCTAACTTATTTACACGCAACACAAACTCTAGTCTCTTCACTCATATTTAGAAATGATTACTTAGTTTATTATTTATATTTTTACAAAAACTATAATTTTTATCTTATTAAAGTAAAATGACCGGCTTCTTTAAAAAGGTTGCCATATAAATCTTTATAAAATAAATACCAAGTATATATGCCTTCTGGACATTCTTTGTCATTCAGTCTTCCGTCCCAGCCGGTTCCGTAGTCTTCGGTATTAAAAACAACTTCCCCCCACCTATTATAGATTAATAAATTCCATTCTTTTGTATCAGCATTTGCAACAAAAATATTAAATTCATCATTTATTCCGTCATAATTTGGTGTAAAAGCCGTTGGGGCATAAATAGTAAGTTCGTGATTTACAATGATTGTCTTTTTGGCAGTGTCAGAGCAATAATATAAAGATTCTACTTCAAGTGTAACAGTGTAAGTTCCAGGAGCAGAATAAGAATAACTAGGATGTTTATCACCACTTTTGTTTCCATCTCCAAAATCCCAATTATACCAAAATCCACCTTCGGAATAGTTAGTAAAATTTACCAAAGGAAAACTTGTGCTAATGACTTCTCTATCAGCTCTAAATTCGGCTGTTGGTGTTGGAAATGCTAATATCCCAATTGTTGTATCTCTAATGCAATCATTAGCTGAAATTACTGTTAAATTAACATTATAAGTTCTTGAATTATGGAAAATATGATTAGGATTTTTTGCAAAAGACAAGTTTTCAAAATCACCGTCATCAAAATTCCAAATATATCTTTGGCCTTGATCAGGGCTAGTTTCTGTAAAATTAACTTCTAAAGGAGAACAACCATTATATCTATCAGCTTTTACATTTATCGGTGGAAGTGGGTAAGTAGAAATATTTATATTTTTTGTTATTTCAGCAAAATCGCAAACATCTTTTACCCTAAATTTAAAAACAGTATCATTGAAAATTGTTAGACGAATTGGATTAGACATTAATGAATCGTTTACCCAAACATCATTGCTATGTAGCCCACCACCACTAACATTTGCAATACAGGTAATTTGTGTACCAGGGCAAACTATGTAATCAGAAACTTCAATATCTAATTCAAGAGGTTTGTGCACATAAACAGTAACTTCTACGTCTTCACTAACACAAAAACCGGCATCTACAATATGAGCTGTATAAGTTGTTGTTTCGCTTGGACTTACCATTGTACTCATACCTTGGTCTTGATTATCCCAAACTATTGTGTATGGTTCTACACCGCCGGTTATTATTCCTATACCTATTTCAGTAGTCATACCATAACATATTGTTTGGTCGTCCATTATTTGTATATAAAATGGGTCAGGTTCTGTTATTTCGTATTCCATTTCATAATGGCAACCACTTTGGTCAGAAATAGTTACACTATAATTTCCTGCTGCTATTCCAACTAAATCTTGTTGCCATGAGCCATTACTCCATTCAAAATGATATGGAGGACGACCACCAAAAGCACTTACATAAATATTTCCGCCGTCAGTAGTCCCGTGGCAACCTACATGAGTTCCTGTTATTGTGCCTGATAAAGGAGCACTTGGCTGTACTATTTGGACAGTATCTGCATGTGTGCACTCATGGCTGTCAGTAATAGTAACCATATAAATTCCAGGAATTAAATTATCAATATCTTCACTAATTTCACCTGTATTCCATTCATACAAATATGGTGGAGTTCCGCCAACAACATTCAAATCGGCAATACCATTTCCTTCGCCAAAACATCTCACATGAGTTGGTGTAATAGTTCCGTGTAAAGGAAGTTGAGGTTGCTCTATAATAGAATATCCAAAATTAGAACAGCCATTAGCATCTCCTACAGTAACTATATAAGTACCATGTATTAAATTTTCTAAATTTTGACTATATTGTCCATTACTCCATTCAAAAGAATAAGGGCTAACTCCACCGGTAATATTTAAAAGAATAGACCCATTATTGTTACCATAACAATCAATGTCGTTTGAGTAAATATGTAATTCTAACTCTTCGGGTTGGGTAATTTCAAATTCTGCCGATAAAGTACAATTATTATAATCTGTAATGGTAACAATATATTCTCCTGCAATAAGGTTACTTAAAGAAGAAACCATTTGTCCGTTTGACCAATTGTAAATTAAAGGTGTTGTACCTCCCGAAGCTTCAAAATCAATTCTTCCTGTATGATTTCCATAACAATCTACGTTTTCTGTACTTGAAATATAAGTTAATGGTAAAACATCATTTATAGTAAATTCTGCCTCGCCAGTACACCCATTAGCATCAGTTACAGTAAATTGGTAATCTCCGGCAACAAGCGTAGTTTGTTCAAATCCTGTTATGTTATCAGGATTCCATTCAATTGTATATGGTTCTGTTCCACCAATTACATTCACCCTTGCAGTTCCGTTACTGTCGCCATAGCATAAAATATCTTGAAGATTAGTAATATTTATAATTAAGTCAGGTGGGTTTGATACTGTCCCTGTTGCTGTGGCAGTACAGCCTTTATCTTCTGTTACTGTAACTGAATAATCTCCTGCTTCTAAATTTGTTAAGCTTTGAGTTGTCTGTTGAGGGTCTGTATCCCAAACATATTGATAAGGTTGATGTCCACCAATTACGTTTGCTATAATTTCACCATCATCTGTACCGCTACAATTAACACTTTGTGTCAAAACACTTACAGATAAGTCAATAAATTCCACAAAACAACTAGAACTTGCCGAACATCCTATATCATCTGTAACTGTAACAGAATAAGTCCCGGTATTTGAAAAAGTATATGAATTGCTTGTTGAATTATCTTGCCATTGATATGTAACTCCGGGGACATCTAGACTAAGCGTAAAAGGGTCTCCGTTACATACTATTGTGTCGTTTAAATCTGTTATTGGCGGGAGATTGGAATTTACATGAACTTCCATTGAAATATGTTCTTGTACACAGCCACCTTCACGTAAAAAATACATTGTTACAGTATAATCATCTGTAACTGCCGGATATTCGTGGTTTAGAGCCGGGTTTCCAACATAAATAGGCGAGCCATCTCCAAAATCCCATTCTATATTTGTAATATCCGGACTTGTGGCTTCAAAGCTAACAGTTGTTTGGTTACACATTAAAGTATCTTGAAAAACATCAAAAGCAGTAGCATTCCCACCAACAATTATATCAAAACTTACATTTAAAGGCACAATATTAGCTCCTGCCAAATAACCATAAGATTCAACATTTCCAAATCCATAAACCGATGCTAAAACTCCTTCAGGAGATGTAATATAATGAGTACCTTGAGCTAGGTTTTTTCTAACAAAAGAATAAGTGTTGTTTGCCGGAACACTTGCCCAACCTGTTAAAGGAGCTCCATCTAAAAGTACTTCAGAAGTAGTTGATGTTTTTGCAACAATATTTGTGTAAAATTGATTTATTGCAGGTGTATTAAATGCTTGAAAAACAATATAATCTATGGCTTGTTCTACAGGAGAAAGCATTATCATAAATGGATCAGACGTAACTCCGTCACAACTTGTTCCTTGACTGTATTGAGCAACAGATATTGGTTTATCACCAGTAATGAAAGAGGCTGAAGATAAATTCATTTCGTGAAACTGACCAGCGTTTAAGTTTATATTTGCACCGTTATTTATATTTACAACAGTAGCATCTTCGGAGGCTAAAACTCTATAAGTATCACTAGCTCTAGTTAATAAAGGAACTGTTACATAATTGTTCCCCCATGCTCTTATAGGAATCATTTGTTCGTATAAATGGTCGCAATAAGTACAACTTAAAGGAACATTTGCACAAGTATTACCAGCAAATACCGCAAAGTTATGACAGTTGCCGGGGTCAGTAGATTTAATACTTGAACCTGTGAGGTCGCCCATACTTTGAACTAAATAAACTTCACCTGCATTTAAAGTAATGGTAAATGGAATATTTGCGTTTCCACCACCGCCACTTAAATTTGCCTTAGGAGTAATTTCTATTGCTGTCCCATCTTCTATTCCAACCACAATAAATTGAGAAGGCTCTGAACTAAAAGGTGAATAAGCAGTTACAAAATAAGAATCCCCTAAGGCAATAGTAGGAAATATAATAGTAGCATCTGAAGAAGCAGATCTTTGATTTGCTGCGTAAACTGCTACAGGAGTGTTAGACTGTACTCTAACGGCTTTGTTTATAATCGTGTTAGTTTGACTTATGCAAACATTTTGTGCTCCGGGAATTTCAATATATTGAGACCCATTTACACCAATATTAAAATTTTGAGTCCAACCTGTTCCAGGAATACTAACTGTTCCTGTAGCTCCAAGATCTGAAGTAATATATAATTGCGTACTTGCAGGATCATCAAAATTTTGCATATAGGACAACCAAAAATCTGTGCCAGTAGTACTTTGACCAAAAAGTTTTGACAGACCTAAAATAATTAAGCTAAATATAATTATAAGTTTTTTCATTAGAATTTTATCTAAGTTTTTAAAGCGCTAAATTACAGTGAAAATTAAGCTTTTACAAATTAATTCCACTATTTTAATTGTTCGTAATATATTTATAACGTAAATATTTAAGTTTGGTTTGCTTTTTAGTTGATAAATTAAGTTTTTATTAAAATTAATAATCTAATCTTAAAGATATTTTATATTTTTACAAAAATTCTTAAACCGAAAACAATGTTGTGTGATTTTCAAACAGTTATTTTTAACTTTAGAAGAGAAATCTTTAATTTTATTATTCCTGCAAATTCGATAAATTCAAAAAAACATGAGGATGAACTTTTTGATGATAATTATAAAATAGACAAAAAATTCTTAAAATTCTTAAACCAACTTATCGAGAACGATATAGAAAGAATTATAATTTATGATGATAAACTATATCCGGATATTAAAAATAACGAAAAATTACGGCAATTATTTAACTTATTTATCCCTGAAAGCAAATTATCAGAAAATGATTTAAAGGGAGGAGAGTTTTATACTAAATTTTTTAAAACTACTAAAATAGAAAGTTTTAAATCTGTTGTGATTGACGCATTAGATAAAGGAATCCTTGATGCAGTAAAGAGTAATGTAGGTTTGATTGTGGGCATATCTTCTCACGAAGATTCTAATTTGCTGAAAAATAATGTTGCTGATTTAACAATTAAAAGTTTTGCCGACATTGATATAAATTCGCTCGCCACTTGGTTTGAGAACGGCTTGGAAGAGGATTCTTGGATAATTAAATTTAATGATTTTGATAGTGAACGCCAATATTACAGGGAAAATTTCATGGCTTTAGGCAACGGATATTTCGCAACAAGATCTAATTTCTGTTTTGAAAAAGCTTCTGATATTCATTTTCCTGCAACTTATATGAGTGGGGTTTATAATAAATTAATTTCAGAAATTAATGCCGAAAAAATTTCATGGCACGAAATTGTTAATTGCCCAAATTGGGTGTTTGCAAGCTTTAAAATAGAAGAAGAAGAATGGTTTAATTTTAAAGACGTTAAATTAATTGATTTTGAAAGAAGACTTGACCTTAAAAAAGGAATTTTATCTGCTTGGTTTTTGATTGAAGACCATAAACAAAGAAAATCCATGCTTGAAGTGATACGTTGTGTTAGCATGGACAATAAAAATCTTGCAGGACAAGAATTTAGTATCACACCTTTAAATTATTCGGGAAAAATTTCTATTAAAACTAGTTTAGATGCAAATATTACAAATTTTATAAATACTGATTGTGTTCAAAAAACAAGAACTCATCTTTTAAAACCAACATTAAGCTCAGATGGAAATATTTTAAATCTTAAAACAAAAACTTCAGAATCAAATATTGAAATATCTGTGTCGGCTGTGGTAAATTCAAATCTCGAAAATGCAAGTTTTGAAGTTTTAATAGATGACTGGGAAATTTCTGCCGTTTATTCTAGTCAATTAGCAGAAAATCAAGAATTTGTTGTTTATAAAAATATTGTTTATTCTAATTCTACCCAAGATACAAACTTAGACCATAATAAAATTTTAAAAGAAAATTCCCATTTTAGTATTATGGCAAACCAATCTATTAAAGTTTGGGAAGAAATTTGGAAAAAGTTTGATATTCAGATAGTTGGAAATAGAAAAATACAAAAAGCAATCAGATTAAATATTTACCAAGTTTTAATTTCTACTTATTTTTTAAAAGATCAAACAAATTTTTCAGGAATAGGTGCAGGTGGATTGCAAAACGAAGCTAAAAATGGTCTAATATATGGAGATCAAGTATTTATAATGCCTTTTTTTAATATAAATATGCCGGAAATCTCAAAATCTTTGTTGCTTAATAGCTATTATGGTCTCGAAAATGCGAAAAAATATGCTCAAGAAAAAGGTTTTGAAGGAGCTTTATTCCCAAATATTACTAACTCAAAAGGTGAAGAACTTAGTCAAAAATTTTGCTTTGACGAGCAAGAAAAAAAATTGATAGAAAATAAAATTTTTAATCAAAACCATGTGTCAATTGAACTTGCTATGAGTGTGATTCGTTATTTTCAGGCAACAAACGACAAGGATTTTATGATAAATTATGGAGCAGAAATGCTTTTCGAAATTTGTAAATTTTATGTTTCAGCTTGTAAATATTCCGCAAGAGATTTTAAGTATCATACCGAAAATATGAATAATAGAGATACTTTTCATACTCATAAAATTCACGATAATGCTTATATAAATATTATGCTGTCTTGGGTTTTGAGAAGAAGTTTAAATATTTGGCATAAGCAAAATTATTTATTCGAAAATGTGGATAATTTGCCAACTGAAAAAGACTTATATAAATGGAGAGAAATTAGCCAGAATTTAGCTGTAAATATTAATAATGATGGTATTATTGAACAGTTTAATGGTTATTTTAAACTAAAAGAAGTGGATTGGGTAAAGTATAAATCTCAGTTTTCGGATTTAAACGATTTGGACAAGATTTTTAAAAACCAAGGCTTAGATATTCAAGATTATAAGGCTTCTAATAATATTGATTTTCTTTTAATTTTTTATAATTTAAGTGATAAAGAAATTGCTGAAACCTTTGCAGGATTGGGTTATGACTTAACAGAAGATTACAAAACTAAAAATTTTTATTATTATTCATCAAGAACGATTAATACAAGCCTTAAAAGTAGAATTATAAGTACTTTTGTTGCTAATAGTTTGGGTTTGAAAGATTTGTGTGAAAACTTCATAAATGAGGCTTTTATTTGCGGGGATTCAGAATTATTTAATTTTGAAGAAAAACAAAATTTTACTTATATTTCTGATAAGGCCTTGATTTTATTACTTTTATACAATATTTATTTTGGTTTTGATTTTAGAGATAGAGTTTTAAGTATGTCGCCTGAAATTCCAAAATCTTGGCATAGGGCAAAACTAAACTTTATGTTTAGAAATTCTAATTATAAGTTTGTGTTTACTCCCAACTCTTTTAGCATTAAAACCGATAAAGATCTAGGTCTTACAATTTTTAATTCACCTTGCATAATTGAAAAAGACGAATGGTGGAATGTAGATATTTAAAGAGCTGAAAATCAGGCAATTTCTCCTTTTTAAAATTAAAACCAGTTTATTAAAGTTTGGAGTATGAAAATATTAGTTATTTTTGCAATTAAATTTTAAAAAACTAAAATATATAATATGAAAAATCTAAAAAGCGGTGAGTTTTTAGTAAGATCAACCGATTCTTCAAAAGTTTTTATACCCGAAGAATATAATGAGGAGCAATTAATGATAGCTCAAACAATTAAAGACTTTATTGAAACTGAAGTTAATCCTATAGTTGAAAAATTGGACCAAGGCGACCGCGAACTAATGGCTGAAACCGTTAGAAAAGCAGGTGAGTTAGGTTTGATGGGTATTGCTATTCCAGAAGAGTACGGCGGGTTTGAACAAGATTTTGTTACTCAAATGCTTGCAGCCGAAAACATTGGTGCAGGTTATTCTTTTTCTGTTGCCTTTATGGCTTCTACAGGTATAGGTACTTTACCAATTATGTATTATGGAAATGAAGAGCAACGTCAAAAATATGTAACAAAATTGGCAAGTGGAGAATTTATAGGTGCTTATTGTTTAACAGAGCCTAATGCCGGTTCTGATGCAAATTCAGGAAAAGCTCAAGCTATTTTATCCGAAGACGAAACTCATTATATTCTAAATGGACAAAAAATGTGGATTACTAATGCAGGATTTGCTGATACTCATGTGGTTTTCGCAAAAATAGCTAACGATAGAGTTTTGTCTGCATTTATTGTGGAAAAAAATATGCCAGGAGTTGTTATTGGTCCAGATGAACATAAAATGGGAATTAAAGGATCTTCAACTTGCCAAATTTATTATAATGATGTAAAAGTTCCTGCAGAAAATTTAATTGGCCGTGGTGGAATGGGCTTTAGAATTGCTCTGAATATTTTGCATATGGGACGTATTAAACTTGGTGCTAACGTTATTGGAGCTGCAAAAAAATCTACAAGCGATGCAATAAAATATGCAAACGAGCGTAAACAATTTAATGTTTTAATTTCAAGTTTTGCTACTATTAAGCATAAAATTGCCGAACAAGCAATCAAAACTTTTGCTTTAGAATCTTCAATTTATCGTGCAAGTAACGATATTGACGTATTGATGAAAGAATTAAAAGCAGGTGGAATGGATAAAGGATTAGCTGCTATTGAGGCTATCGCTCATTATGCAGTTGAAGCTGCTTTGTTAAAAGTTTATGGCTCTGAAGTTTTGGATTTTGTTGTTGATGAAACTGTGCAAATTCATGGTGGAATGGGATATTCGGCTGAAATGAACGCCGATAGAGGATATCGTGATTCAAGAATTAATAGAATTTTTGAAGGTACAAACGAAATTAACCGCTTGTTATTAGTAGAAACAGCAATTAAACGTGGAATGAAAGGCGATTTCGATATGGCTGGTATTGCTCAAGAATTTTATAATAATATGGAATCTTGCAGAATTGATAAAAAAGAAGGAGAAAATTTCTTTGAACAAAAATTAAGATATATTGAAAATTTCAAAAGAGCAGCTTTAATTCTTATCCATAAAGTTACTGATAAATATGGAAAAGATATGCTTAAAGAACAAGAAGTTATCAATAATATCAGCGATATGATGATTCAAATTTATACAGCAGAATCTTTGGCACTTAGAGTTAAGAAAATTGCAGATACAAATGCAAAAACAAATATTGATTTGTATAAAGATATGTTGGATGTTTATGTTTACGAAGCGGCTGCAATTGTTTCTAAAAATGCAATTGACGCAGTTTACTCAATGACAGAGGGTGAAGAAAGCGAAAAAATTTATAAAGCTCTTAAAAACTTAACTTGTGTGCAAGGTGTAAATACAAAGGATGCAAGGCGCAGAATTGCTGAATTTTTAATTGAAGAAAACGAATATAAGTTTTAATGTTTATTGTTTATTATAAAAAAAGGCTGTCAATCGACAGCCTTTTTTATTATTTAAAATTCTTTTTTTACAAGAAAATAAGTTGAACTAAAATATAAATTGGTAATAAAACTATTAAAGAGAATTTAATCATATATCCAAAGAAACTTGGCATATTAATTTTATTTTCTTCTGCAATAGCTTTAACCATAAAGTTTGGTCCATTTCCAATATAAGTCATTGCACCAAAAAATACTGCACCCATACAAATTGCAGTTAAAATCATTTCTTGAACTCCTGCTACATAACCAACACCTGAAAGAGCTTGACCACCCTCATTCATTCCAATTGCTAAATTATGAAAGGAAACAGCTGTTGGGGCATTGTCTAAGAAAGCACTTAAAACTCCGGTTGCATAATAATATTGACCAGTAGTGTTTATTCCTAAACTATGAGCATTTGCTTTTAAATACTCTAAAGCTGGAATCATTGTAATAAATATACCTAAAAATAAAAAGGCAACTTCTAAAATTGGACCCCAAGAAAATTTGTTTGCTTCGCGTAATGTTTTTTTAGTAAATAATAATGATAAAACAGCCATTGAAAGAATTGCTCCTTCTCTAATAAATCCTGCATATGCATTTTCTTTAACTATTGGTAAATAATGTTCGTTTAAAAAAGCAACAGAGGCAACAACTCCTGCTAGGAAAATAAAGTTAATATTTCCCTTTAATCCTAAAGGTTCAATATTGGTTTTATCAAAATGAGTATTTTCTGCAGGTTCTTTATTATAATAATATTCATCCACAATAAAGAAAATTAATAATAACATTGCATTTACAAAAGCCCATTCAGGTATCATGTGGAAAAACCATGAAAATTCAGCACCTCTTAAATATAATAGAAATAATGGAGGGTCGCCAAGTGGAGTTAAAAGTCCGCCAGCATTTGCAACTATTGCAATAAAAAATAAAATTGTATGAACTTTAAACTTTCTTTGTCTATTAGTTTTTATTACTGGACGAATTAGCAACATAGCGGCTCCTGTAGTTCCCATAAAAGAGGCTAAAATTGCACCAATTCCCATAAAGGTAGTGTTTATCCAAGGTTTTGCTTCTATATCGCCTTTTAAATGTATCCCGCCTGTTATTACAAATAAAGCTCCTAGTAAAATAATAAAAGGAACATAATCAAACAACATTTGATGTGCTATTAAGTGGGGTAATTTCATTGCTATTAAGTAACCCATCACAGGAATACCTAGCATTAAAGACACAAGTAATTTATTTTTATTTTGTTCCCACCAATGTTCAAAAAACAAAGGTCCTAAAGCAATGCACAACAACATTATTACAAAAGGTATAATAGCCCAAAGAGGCATATTAACGTTTGTTACTAAGCTAGTTAATAAAATCATAATTTAATAATTTTAAAATAATGGCAAATCTAAGTATAATTTTTGATTGTTTATAGAATAACAACAAAATATTAACATTTTAAAACTGATATTTAACAGCATGTTTCGTTAATTTTGTGTCTCTGTTTTTTGAACATTCTTTTTTGTTTTTGAAAACATACTTTTCCCAAAAATTTTCTTGTAAAAAATTAATAATAAAAATACAGAAATTGTTATTGCCGAATCTGCCACATTAAAAACCGGTCTAAAAAACAAAAATTCTTGACCTCCAACAAAAGGAAACCAGCTTGGATAATTAGTTTCAATTATTGGACAATATAACATATCTACAACCTTGCCATGAAGAAAAGGAGCATAACCTCCATCGGGCGGAAAAAGTGTTGCAACTTGATAATAAGAACTTTCACTGAAAATTAATCCGTAAAATGCTGAATCAATTAAATTTCCTGTTGCTCCGGCAATAACTAATGAAATACAAATTATATAAAAAATATTTTCGCCGGCTTTAATAATTTTAAATAAATAATAACCAAGAAATGAAATGGCAAGAACTCTAAATAAACTTAAAGCTAACTTTCCCCAGTTACCACCAAACTTCATCCCATAAGCCATCCCTTCATTTTCAATAAAATGTAATTTTGCCTTGTCTCCAAAAATCTGCAATTCTTGACCTAAAGTAAAATGAGTTTTTATCCAAATTTTTAATATCTGGTCTAAAATTAAAATCCCTAAAATTATTGATATAGCAATTATTGACTTCTTTTTCATTAAAACTATTTTTAAAATTGCAAATATAAATTAAATTTTTGCAAATAGGGTATATTTAAAATAATGAGGCTTATATTTTTTGCTTATTTAGACTGTATATAAATCTTGTTAAAAAGTACAAAAAAGTTATAAATCATTTTTATATAACTAAAAAGAATATAATTTTGTGAGATTAAATTATGAATTATTAATTTTTTTAAAGAATAAGAAAATGGCTTATAAAATTAGTGACGATTGTACTGCTTGTGGTACTTGTATAGACGAATGCCCTGTTGAGGCAATCTCTGAAGGTGATATCTATGTTATTGATCCAGATCTTTGTACTGATTGTGGTGCATGTGCTGATGTTTGCCCCGTAGAGGCAATTCATCCAGCGTAATTAAAAAATTAAAAGCTCCAAAATCTGGAGCTTTTTTTTTACATTGCCGCTAAAAGCAAATTTATATCTTTGGACATAATGCCATGAATCATTCCTACATTTTCGTCAGTTAATATTCCGTTATAAATATATACCCCGGCTCTTACACCTGAATTTAACTTTAAATAAGAATTTATATTCCCCGACATTTGTATTTTTAGTAATTCAAATGACAAAATATTGCTAATTGCATAAGAGGCAGTTCGTGCTACTCGCGAAGCAATATTTGGAACACAATAATGAATTACGCCATGTTTACTATAAACCGGAGATTTATGTGTGGTAGCTTTGCTAGTTTCAAAAATTCCACCTTGGTCAATACTTATATCAACAATTATTGATTGTTTTTTCATTTGCATTACCATATCTTCAGAAATAATAATATTTGGTCTTTTATTACTAATTCTTACTGCTCCAATCACAACATCGGCTGTTTTAATTGCTGCTAATAATACTTTTGAATAAATTGTGCTAGTAAAAACTTTTGTTCCAACTAAACTTTGCAATTTATCAAGCTTTGCAATAGAATTATCAAACACTTTTACATGAGCTCCTAAGGCAATGGCAGTTTGTGTGGCAAAAGTACCTGCTATTCCTGCTCCAATAATTATTACTTCGCTTGGAGAAACTCCGGTAATTCCACCAAGCATTTCTCCTTTTCCTTTGTGTATATTATTTAAGTATTCCGAAGCAATTAGTACAGCCGAACGACCGGCAATTTCGCTCATTGACCTTACAATCGGGTTAGAGCCTTTACTGTCGCGCATAGTGTCAAAGGCTAAGGCAGTAATTTTTTTCCTCATTAATTTTTGAAAATATTCTTTTGTCTGACAATTAGAATACAAAGAGCTTATAACAATCTGATTTCCACGTAATAAGTCAATCTCTTCTATTGTTAAAGCCGAAATTTTTACTATAATATCACAGCTTAAAATATCTGTTAAACTATTTGAAATTTTTGCTCCATATTTTGAATATTCTAAATTGGAAAAATGTGATCCTTTCCCGGCTCCGTCTTGAATAATAATCTCGAAACCTTCGTTTACAAGTACTTCTACCGCTAATGGAGCCAAAGGGACTCTATGCTCATTGCCTGTAATATCTGCCGGCATTCCAATTCTAAACTTTTTTTTATCCTGAACTAATTCTAACATTTCTTCTTGTGGCAAATACATAGAACCGTGAATAAAAATATCGGATTTTTGCTTTTCTTTCATAGTTTATATTTTTTATAAAAATAATGAATTTTTCGATTAAAATCAAGTTTAATTTACAATTTCTGAATAATCTAATTCAAAATCTATTTGTTTCTTTTGTAAGTTAACATTTACAAGTTTAACCTTAATCTCATCGCCTAGTTGGTAAACTTTTCTGTTGTAATTTCCAATTAAACTGTATTCTTCTGCATTAAATTCATAAAAATCGTCTGTTAATGTACGTATATGAACCAAACCTTCACAAGCATTTTCATTAAGCTCCACAAAAATTCCCCATTCTGTTACTCCTGAGATAACTCCATGGAAAACTTCTCCGATTTTGCTCTGCATAAACTCAACTTGTTTATATTTTATTGAAGCTCTTTCGGCAAAATTAGCTTGTTGTTCTTGGTGGGAACAATGCTTTGCTTTTTGTTCTAAGTCTTCTGTATCTGGTTTTTTATTGCGTAAATAATCAAATAGCAAACGATGTGCTAATATATCAGGATAACGCCTTATTGGAGAAGTGAAATGTGTGTAATAATCAAAAGCTAATCCATAATGTCCAATGTTTTTGCTGGTGTAAACTGCTTTTGCCATAGCACGAATTGCTAAGTTCTCAATAATATTTTGTTCAGATTTTCCATTAACTTCTTTAACAATATTATTCATAGATTTTGATAAAGAAACTTTGTTATTATAATTAACGGTATAGCCAAAACGAGAAATAAAATTTGAAAAATTTATAAGCTTTTCCATATTTGGTTCTGCATGAACTCTATAAATCATTGGCTTTGGAGCTTTAATTTTTCCATAAATTTCTGCAGCTTTTTTATTAGCAAGAAGCATAAACTCTTCAATTAAATGATTAGAATCAGTCATTTCTTTAAAATAAACACCTGTTGGCACTGCATTTTCTCCCAAAATAAATTTAACTTCGGAATGCTCAAAATTAAAGGCTCCTTTTTTAAATCTTTCTTTTCGCAATATTTTGGCTAAATTATTAAAAGTCTGAATTTCTTTTACAAATTCTCCCTCACCACTATCTATAATTTCTTGTGCCTCTTCGTATGTAAATCTTCTGTCGGAATTAATTATAGTTTTTACAATTCTAAAATCTAAAATCTGAGCTTTGTCGTTCATCTTAAAAATTACAGAAAAACAAAGTTTGTCTTCGTTAGGACGCAAAGAACATAAATAATTTGAGATTCTTTCTGGCAACATAGGAACAACTCTATCAACCAAATAAACAGAACAAGCTCTATTAAAAGCTTCTTGGTCTAATTCTGAATTTTCTTTAATATAGTTTGTAACATCCGCAATGTGGATACCTATTATATATGTATTATCTTCTAAAAATTCAATTGAAAGTGCATCATCAAAATCTTTTGCATCTTCAGGGTCTATGGTAAATGTTGTTTTATCGCGAAAATCTTCACGTGTTTCAAAATCGTATTGAGTAATTTTATCTGATATTTTTTTTGCCGCTTTATTTATTTCCTCAGGAAATTTATATGGCAAACCAAATTCTGCAAGTATTGCGTGCATCTCTACATCATTTTCGCCGGGGCGACCAAGAATTTCTATAACTTTTCCTGTTGGATTTTTATTTTTTTTGTGCCATTCCACAATTTCAACAATAACTTTATCGCCTTCTTTCGCATTATTTAAATTATCGCCTGGAATAAAAATATCATAAGGCATTTTTTGACTGTCGGGAATTAAAAAAGCATAAGAATTAGTTTTTTCAATTATTCCAACAAATTTCAGGCTTGCTCTTTCGATAATCTCTATTACTTCGCCTTCCATTTTTCCACCTTTTCTAAGAGCATATAAGCAAACTTTAACTTTATCACCATTAAGAGCAGAGTGTAAATTAGTAAAAGGAATAAAAATATCTTCTGACATTTCTTCACTAATTAAAAAAGCTTTTCCGGTTTTTGACATATCTATATGCCCGATGATATGACTGCTTTTTGATTTTAGTTTATATTTTCCCTTAGAGCTTTCTTTTAAATTTCCAATTTTAACTAACTCGTTGAGTGCTTTAACAACAAGCTCTCTATTATGCGATTCTTTTATTGATAAAATAGAAGAAACTTGCTTGTGATTTAGTTCTTTTTGAGGAGATTTAGTGAAAATACTTAAGATTTCCGAAATTAAACTTTTTTTATTAAAAGAATTAGAATTTTGTTGTTTAGAACTTTTTTTTGGTAATTTATTCATTTTTGGCATTGTTTTTGCAAAAATAATAGAAATTTATATTTAATTTGTTTTATTTAAAAAAAATTATTTATCTTTAGCGAAAATTTAAAATTAGTAAAAATTAAAATTTATTACCATGAGAACAATTACATTAACAAAAAGCATTTTAGTAATCGCTTTAATTAGTACAGCTATGATTTTTTCTTCTTGCAAACGCAAAAAAGAGGTTGGAGGAAAAAAAGCAACGGAAATAATCATTCCATGTAAAGACGAAGGTCGTTCTGATAAGAAGTTTTTCAGAGCTGATGCAAATGCTAGTTCACAAGACATGAGTTTATCTCGCGAAAAAGCTCTTTTAGCTGCAAAGCAAAGAGTGTCAAGCTTGATTAATTCTCAAATTAAGTCAGTAACAGACCGTTATGTTAACGAAACTGAAGTTGGGCAAAATTCTAACTTTGAAGCAAAATTTGAAAACTTAACCCGCGAAGTAGTAAATCAAACATTAGTTGATATTGCTATTACTTGTGAGAAAAATTTTCAAGAAGCAAATGGCAAGTACACAACTTATATTGCCGTTGAGGTTAGCAAAGATGCCATGATTAATGGAATTGAAAAAGGTCTTTCTAAAGATCAAAAACTTCAAGTTGATTATGACAAAATGAAATTTGAACAAATCTTTAATGAAGAAATGGACAAATTATCTAAAGAAAGTGGGTATTAAAATCTAAGAAAAAAATTAAGAGAGGCTTTCGCCTCTTTTTTTTTACAAAAAATTATTTTATTTACTTCTATCTTCTTTACTTAATTCAAAAAGCTCGTTTACAGATTTATCAAACATTTCTGATAGTTTAAGTGCAAGAATTACAGATGGATTATATTTTCCTGTTTCTATGGCATTTATACTTTGTCGGGATACACCAACTTTCTTAGCTAATTCATCCTGAGTTAAGTTAAGTCTTTTTCTTTCCTCTTTTATTTTATTAATCATTTTATTTTTTCTAAGATTTTATTTTATAAATATAATAAAATATTAAGTAAAATACTAATATTGAGTTCATTAGTAAAATTGCAGGAAAATTTATAAAAGATAAAGTAAGGTTAGTGAAAGAAAAAATGAAAAAGAAAAAGCTATGTACAAATACAGAACTAAGCAAAGATTTTAACTTTATGTGTTCTATGTATTCATCACTTTCCCTTTCTTTAGAGAAACATATTAAAACTAATCCTAATAGAGAGACTGCATAAATAGCATAAATATTTATACTTGCTGTTTGGTGAATAAAGTCTTTAATATTTGTACCTTCAATAATTTCTAATACAAATAGAGTAAAACCTATGCCAAAAATTATAAAACCGGCATATTTTAGATAATAAGGAAGTAAAAATTTGTTGTTTTTCATAGATATTATTTTTTTACAAAGATAAATATTTTTCTTAATGTAAAGCAAACTTTACATAAAAAATATCAAATAATTTTAATTCAAAAAAGTTTTAATTGTTTGTCTATTAAATTATAGGTTTTTCTGTGATATTTTGTTATTCCGAAATCTAATAATGCTTTTTTATGTTGTTTTGTTGGATAACCCATATTTTTATTCCAAGCATAATTAGGAAATTCCTCATGTGCTTTTATCATAAACTCGTCTCTATATGTTTTTGCAAGTATAGAAGCAGCAGCAATAGATAAATAAGTTGCATCTCCTTTTACAATACATTTATGTTTAATTTCCGGAAAATCTTTAAATCTATTTCCGTCAATAAGTAAAAATTCGGGTTTTGTTATTAGTTTTTCAATAGCTCTGTGCATAGCTAAAAAACTAGCATTTAGAATATTTATTTTATCAATTTCATAATTATCACAAAAGCCCACTGCCCAAGCAATTGCATTTTTTTCAATTTCAAATCTTAAATTGTTTCTAATTTTGCTATTTAACTGTTTTGAATCGTTTAAAATATCATTTTTATAATTTTGTGGTAAAATTACAGCTGCTGCAAATACGGGTCCTGCCAAACAACCTCGCCCAGCTTCATCGCAACCAGCTTCAATTTGTCCTTTTTTATAAAATTGTTTAAGCATTATTTATCGTTTCTATTGCTTTTTCTACACATTTCCAAAGTTTTTGACCAGATTTTTCCCAAGAAAATTTTTCCCTTTGAATTTTTCCTTTTTCTATTAATTTTTGTCTTAGTTTTAAATCTAAAGCTAAACTTTCCATGTGTTTGGCTACATCTTCATAATCATTTGGATCACAAATTAAAGCTGCCTCTCCTACTACTTCGGGTAATGAAGTTGTATTGCCTGAAATAATTGGAATTTCGGAATACATTGCCTCAACTAATGGAATTCCAAAACCTTCAAAAAATGGAATATAAACCAAAGCCGTAGATGCAGCATAAATTAAATGTAAATCTTCAATATTTAGGCGACCGGTAAAAATGACATCTTTAAAATATTTCATTTCTTTATACACTTTATCAATTTCGCCAGTTAAGTGCATTGCCGAACCAACAATTATTAATTTATGTGGTAATTTTGTTTTTTCTTTAAATAAATCAAAAGATTTTAATAGTCCAGGTATGTTTTTGCGTGGGTTTAATGCACCTACAAAATGAAAATATTCATAGCCATTTGAAAATTTTTGTCTTACTTTAACTTTTTCTGTTTCAGAAATTGGCTTGTAAATATTGTTGGAACCATTATAACATACAGAAATTTTCTCAGGATTAATTTTAAAAACATTGCTCATATCCATTTTTGAATATTCCGAGACTGTACCTATATGTTTAGCTTTATTGGCAAATTTTGGAAAATATTTATTATAAAATTTTCTTACCCAAAAAGGAAGTTGTTCAGGATTATGGTAAAAGTTAATGTCGTGAATAACAACTACTTGTGGAACTTTTGTGTTTAAAGAAACAAAGCCATCTGTCGAAAGAAAAATATCGGCATTTATTTTTTTTAATACTTTTGGAATTACAAATTTCAGCCAAAAATACCACAAAAATGGGTGGCGTGTTGCAGGACCAGCCACAATGGGTTTTACATTATCAGCAAAAATAAAAGATGGATCGTATTTTCTGTCAAAAATAAAATAAAAATTATGTTCAGGATGAGAATTGACAATATACCTTAAAGTTTCGTATGAAAACCAGCCAATTCCTTCGAGTTTGTTTTTTAATAATAGCCTTGTATTTACAGCAATATTCATTATAAAAGTCCAAGTTGTTTAATTTTTTCTAAATCTTTGGGTGTATCTATAGAAATACTTTCGTGTTCGGTAAATGCAGTTTTTATTTTATAACCATTTTCTATCCACCTAAGTTGTTCAAGTGATTCTGCTTGTTCTAACTTAGAGACACTAAGTTTTGTAATTTCTTGCAATACTTCTGTTCTATATCCGTATAGTCCAATATGTTTAAAAAAAGAATGTTTAGTAACCCATTTTGTTTGGTTTACCCCTCTTAAAAATGGTATTGGTGATCTACTAAAATATATAGCTTCGTTATTTTTATTTATTACAACTTTTGGTTTGTTTGTGTTAAAAATATCGTCTTTATTGTTTATAGGTTTTATTAAAGTTGCAATTTGAGTTCTTTTGCTTTTAAAACATTTTTTTATTTCTTTTAATTGTTCTGTTTTTATAAATGGTTCATCGCCTTGGATATTTATAACAACCTCCCATGTTTTATTTTTTAAGGTTTGAATTTTTTCTATTGCCTCGGCACATCTGTCTGTTCCGCTTTTATGTTTCTTTTTTGTAAGTACAACATTTCCCAGAAAAGACTCAACTTCATTAACTATTCTAATATCATCTGTTGCAACCCAAACTTCGTCAAAAACCTTGGCTACTTGCATATAAACGTTATGAACCATTGTTTTGTTATTAATTAGCACTAATGGTTTTCCAGGAAATCTTGTTGACCCATATCTTGCAGGAATAATTGCAATAAATTCCATAAAATAAAATTTGGCATAAAAGTAATAATTTTTTAACTTAATTTGTAAAATATTCTTAGAATAATTATAAATTGCAATCGTGAAAAATCAGAACTCCAATACTTATCAAACTTTTAAATGGTGGAAAGTCTTTATTCCTATAATTTTAGGTTTAGGTGTTGTTATGTATTTTATTTTAAAAGATTTTAATCAAATCGATTTTTCTTTATTCAAATTTACAAAATATAGTTTGTATTTTGTCCTTTTAGCTTTTGTAATGCTGATTTTTCGAGATATTGGATATGTATTAAGAATTAGAATTTTATCTTCTGCTGAATTATCCTGGAAACAATGTATTAAAATTATTTTATTATGGGAATTTGGCTCAGCAATAACTCCTTCAGCTGTTGGTGGCACAGCCATGGCTACAGTTTTTTTATGGAAAGAAGGAATGAGTGTTGGAAAAAGTTCAGCAATTGTTTTAGCTACCTCTTTTCTTGATGAATTATATTTTAGCCTAATGTTTCCTTTAATTATTTTGATTATTGGTAAAAGTGGAATTTTTATAAGTGGACAAAACTTATTTTTAGAAAAATTATTTTGGTTTGCTATTGTTGGCTATTGCTTAAAACTTGCTTGGACAATAATAATTGGATATTCATTATTTATAAATCCCAAAATAATTTCAAATCTTTTAAAAAAACTATTTAGTTTCAGATTATTAAGAAAATGGAAAAATTCTGCCGAAAAAGTTGCTGAGGACTATGTTTTGGCTAATAAAGAGTTTAAAAATAAAAGTATTGGTTTTTGGCTAAAATCATTTTTTGCTAGTTTTATTTCTTGGACATCTCGTTATTTAGTTTTAAACGCTTTATTTATAGCTTTGGCTGTTGGTAATTTTAAATTAGGGATTTTCGATCATTTCTTAATTTTTGCAAGGCAGTTAGTAATGTGGATAATTATGTTAATAATGCCCAGTCCTGGTGGAAGTGGTTTTGTTGAAGCTGTGTTTTCAAGTCTGATGGTTGATTTTGTGGGAATATCAGGATTTGCAATTGTTATGGCTTTGGTTTGGCGTTTATTTACTTATTATCCGTATTTAATAATAGGTGCAATTTTAGCTCCACATTGGTTGAATAAAAAATTTAAAAAAGCCAAAAAAAAAGCCGCCCTTTAAAGACAGCTTTTTAAATTTTACTTAATATTTCTAAAATAGTCCTACTATATTACCATCTATATCAATATCAATAGCTTCTGCTGCCGGTGTTTCTGGAAGGCCGGGCATTCTCATAATTTCTCCTGAAATTGGGACAACAAAACCAGCTCCTGCGGCAATTTCTACTTCTCTGATATTAACAACATAATTTCTTGGTCTATTTCTTAAATTTTTATCGTCTGAAAGAGAGTTTTGTGTTTTTGCAATACATACAGGCAATTTACTTAATCCTAATTCTTCAATAGTTTTAAGGTCTTTTTTTGCTTTTGCTGTAAACTCAACTCCATCTGCTCCATAAAGTTTAGTGGCTATAGTTTCAATCTTTTTTTCCATACTCCAGTCTAACTCATAAAGTGGCTCAAAACTACTTTCCCCTTCGTTAACTGTTTCTGCAACAACTTTAGCAAAATCTAAAGCTCCATTTCCACCATCTGCCCACGAAGAATTTAAGGCAAACTTTACATTTTGATTTTTTAAATGTTTTTCAACAATTTCAATTTCTTCTTTTGTGTCTGTAACAAATTGATTTAAAGCCACTATAGGTTTGATTTTAAAATATTGAACATTTTCTATATGCTTATCAAGATTTTCTAAACCTATTCTAACTGCTTCAGGATTAGCTGTTTCTAATTCTTTTAAGCTTAGTCCACCATGATATTTAAGCGCTCTTATTGTTGCAACAATAACAACGGCATTAGGTTTTAAACCTCCGTATCTAGATTTAATATCTAAGAATTTTTCAGCTCCAAGTTCAGAAGCGAATCCTGCTTCTGTAATTACGTAATCGCTTAATGAAAGTCCCATTTTTGTAGCAATTAAAGAGTTTGTGCCTTGAGCAATATTAGCAAATGGTCCTCCATGAATTATTGCCGGAGTATTTTCTAAAGTTTGAACTAAGTTTGGTTTAATTGCGTCTTTTAATAATGTGGCTAAAGCTCCTTGTGCGTTTAAATCTCTTGCATAAATAGGTTTTTTATCGTAAGTATATCCAACAAAGATATTTCCTATTTTTATTTTTAAGTCTTCTAAATCTTTTGACAAACAAAGTATAGCCATAATTTCTGAGGCTGCTGTAATGTCAAATCCTGCTTCTCTTGGTACGCCTTGTGTTTGTCCGCCTAGTCCTATAACAATTTTTCTTAAGGCTCTTTCGTTCATGTCCATTACACGTTTCCATTTAATAGTTCTAGGATCTATACCAAGGTTTCGGGTTTTACTTTGAATATTATTATCAATTAATGCGGCAAGTAGATTATTTGCTTTTTCAACTGCTCCTATATCTCCTGTAAAGTGCAAATTTATGTCTTCCATTGGCACAACTTGTGCATATCCTCCTCCGGCGGCACCACCTTTTATACCAAAAACCGGTCCTAAAGATGGTTCTCTTAAAACAACTGTTGTTTTATATCCAAGTTTGTTCATACCTTGGGCTAAACCTATTGAAGTAGTGGTTTTTCCCTCTCCTGCGGGAGTTGGGGTTATAGCTGTTACTAAGACTAATTTTGATTTTTTAATTTTATTTTCATCAATTAAATACAAAGGTAGTTTTGCCTTGTATTTACCATAATGTTCAATTTCGTCCTTATTAATTCCTAATTTAGCTGCAATTTCGTCAATTGGCTGTAGTTTTGTAGCTTTTGCAATGTCAATATCTTTCATAGTTTTAAAAATATTTGTTTATGAATTTAAAATTTTTCTAAAATATAAAATATATTAATAAAACACAAAATTTTTATTATTTTATAAATGTAATTTTTAAAATTGTAAAATAAGAACTATTTTTACAATCGAAATATTCAATACTATATGGTATGAAGAAAATACTTGTAACCGGAGGTGCCGGTTTTATTGGTTCACATTTGTGCGAAACTTTGTTAGAAGCAGGAAATGAGGTAGTTTGTTTGGATAATTTTTTTACAGGTTCTAAAGCAAACCTCTTGCATTTATTAAATAATCCATATTTTGAACTTATCAGGCATGATGTTACTATGCCCTTTTATATTGAAGTTGATGAAATTTATAATTTAGCTTGTCCTGCTTCGCCTATTCATTATCAATATAATCCAATAAAAACTATAAAAACCTCTGTTATGGGTTCAATAAATATGTTGGGTTTGGCAAAACGGATAAAAGCAAAAATTTTGCAAGCTTCTACATCCGAGGTTTATGGAGACCCCGAAATCCACCCTCAGCCCGAATCTTATTGGGGAAATGTTAATCCTATTGGTTCCCGCTCTTGTTATGATGAAGGAAAGCGTTGTGCTGAATCTTTGTTTGTAAATTATAATAAACAAAATAATGTAAAAATAAAAATAGTTAGAATTTTTAATACTTACGGTCCCAGAATGCTTCCAAACGATGGCAGAGTTGTATCTAATTTTATAGTTCAGGCTTTGACAAATAAACCAATTACAATTTATGGAGATGGCAATCAAACTCGCTCGTTTCAGTATGTTGATGATTTAGTCGATGCCATGATTAGAATGATGAATACAAGCGATGAAATAACAGGACCTATTAATATAGGAAACCCTGGAGAATTTACAATGATAGAACTAGCGGAAAAGATTTTGAAGTTTACGGGTTCAAAAAGTAAATTAGAGTTTTATCCTTTGCCCGAAGATGACCCTGCACAAAGAAAACCCAACATTAGTTTAGCAAAAAAACATTTAAACAATTGGGAACCAAAAGTTGACTTAGACCAAGGTTTATTAAAAACTATTGAATATTTTAAAAACACAATTTAATAATGAAAGGAATAATTTTAGCAGGTGGTGCCGGAACACGCTTGCATCCAATGACAATAAGCATATCAAAACAAATAATTCCGGTGTATGACAAGCCAATGATTTATTATCCTCTTTCTACTTTAATGCTTGCAGGAATTAAAGAAGTTTTAATAATTTCTACACCTACAGATATTAATACTTATGAACGCTTGTTTGGGGATGGTTCAAATTTAGGAATGAAAATTTTTTATAAAATTCAGCCCTCGCCTGATGGTTTGGCTCAAGCTTTTGTACTTGGTGAAGAGTTTATTGGCGATGATAATGTTTGTTTAGTGCTTGGCGATAATATTTTTTATGGTCAAGGTTTTGGAAGTATTTTGTTGGAATCTTCTAAAATAAAAGATGGAGCATTAATTTTTGGTTATTATGTAAATGATCCTCAACGCTATGGTGTTGCAGAGTTTGATAAAAAAGGAAAGGTAATTTCTATAGAAGAAAAACCAGAAAAACCAAAATCACATTATGCAGTTACAGGCTTATATTTTTATTCTAATGATGTAGTTCAGAAAGCTAAAAACTTAAAACCTTCTAAACGTGGAGAATATGAAATAACGGATTTGAATAATATTTTTCTTTCTGAAAACAGATTGCAAATAAAACTTTTAGGACGTGGTTTTGCTTGGTTAGATACAGGTACTCCTGAAAGTTTATTACAAGCCTCGAATTTTATGGAAACCTTGGAAGCACGTCAAGGTTTAAAAGCTTCATGTATCGAAGAAATTGCTTATCGCCGTGGGTTTATAAATAAAATGCAGTTAGAAAAACTAATTGAACCTCTTATTAAAAGTCAATACGGACAATATTTAATCAGGGTTTTAAATGAAGATATGCCTTTATGAAAATTCTTACAACAAATATTCAAGACCTATTAATATTAGAACCTAAAGTTTTTGGAGATTCTAGAGGTTATTTTTTAGAATCTTGGAATGATAAAGTTTTATTAGAGAATAATTTGAATTTTACTCCTGTTCAGCAAAATGAATCTGGGTCTTCGTATGGAGTTGTTAGGGGTTTGCATTATCAACTAAATCCTTATGCACAATCAAAATTAGTAAGAGTAATAGCAGGAAAAGTTTTGGATATTGCGTTAGATTTGCGTAAAAATTCTCCAAGTTTTGGAAAATATTATTCTATAATTTTATCAGAAGAAAATAAAAAGCAGTTTTTTATCCCTAAAGGTTTTGCTCATGGTTTCTCGGTTTTGTCTGAGTTTGCTGTTTTTTCTTATATGTGTGATGAATATTATAATCCTGAGTATGAAAGAGCAATTTCTTATAATGATCATAATCTGAATATTGACTGGCAAATACCTTTTGATAAAATGATTATTTCTGCAAAGGATATAGTTGCTCCTTGCTTTAAAACTGCTGAATATAATTTTTAAAAAATGAAAATTTTAATTACAGGTTCAAATGGACAATTAGGTTCAAAAATTAAAGATATTAGTTCTGATTATCAGAAGTTTAAATTTATTTTTACAGACTTAAACGATTTAGATATTACAAATTTTGACTTGCTTTTTGAATTTTTTAAAAAAGAAAAACCTAAAATATTAATTAATTGTGCAGCATATACGGCAGTGGATAAAGCTGAAGATGATTATGAAAATGCTTATAAAATTAATTCTTTAGGTCCAAAAAACTTAGCAAAAGTTTGCAGTATTTTTAAAACTAAATTTATTCATATTTCAACAGATTATGTTTTTGATGGCGAAAAACGAGAACATGCATATTTAGAAAGCGACCAAACTTTTCCTCAATCTGTTTATGGAAAAACAAAACTTGAAGGAGAGAATTTGGTTTTTGAAAATTTAGCAAACGCAATTATACTTAGAACAGCTTGGCTTTATAGTGAGTATGGCGTAAATTTTGTAAAAACTATGTTGCGTTTATCAAAAGAAAGAACAGACTTGTCGGTAGTAAACGATCAAATTGGCAGTCCAACTTATGCTGGTGATTTAGCCAAAGCAATTTTAGAAATTTCAAAGCAATATTTTATAAGTAATTATTGGAAATCCGGTGTTTATCATTATTCAAATCTTGGAAAATGCACTTGGTATGAGTTTGCAAAAGAAATTTTTAAAATTAAAAACATAGACATTGTTGTAAAACCTGTGCAAAGTCAAGATTTTCCTTCAAAGGTTAAACGACCTAATTATAGTGTTTTGGATAAAACAAAAATTATTTCAACATATAAAATAAATATCCCAAATTGGCAGGATTCGTTAAATTTAGTTTTAGAAAAAATCTAAACTAATCTATTTAAAACAGTTTCTATTAATTTTTTTACTGCGGGTTTATAATCTTTACTATATTTTCCTGCATAACGGTTTGCAATAATAACACAAATTGTAGCAGCTTTGTGTCCTAATAAGGCAGATAAACCGAATAATGCAGAGCTTTCCATTTCGTAGTTTGTAATTTTTTTATTTTCATAATTAAAAGAACGGATTTTATCGTTTATCTCTGGGTCTTGAATTTCTAATCTTATAACTCTTGCTTGCGGTCCATAAAATCCTGGAGCAGAAATAGTTATTCCTTTTCTAATTCCTTGCCCAAGTTTTTCTAATAATTCTTTTGAGCCATCAATAAAATATGGACTTGCAAGTTTAGGATTCCAGTTCATGTGTTTTAAGAATTCTTTTTCTACATCAAGTTTGCACACTGCATCGCGATTTTTGTAAAAATTTAACAAACCGTCAAAACCAATTGATGTTTCTGTCATTAAAAAAGAATCTATATCTAAATCTTCTTGCAAACCTCCTGAAGTTCCTAGCCTGATAAGGTTTAGCGATTTGTGATCAGATTTTGATTTTCTAGTTTTTAAATCAACATTTACTAGAGCATCAAGCTCGTTTATAACAATATCAATATTGTCTGTTCCTATTCCTGTAGCTAAAGCACTAAATCTTTTTCCTTTATATATTCCTGTATGAGTAACAAATTCTCTGTTTTGTACTTTATGCTCTATTGTATCAAACATATCTGAAATTGTTGTTACTCTAGCTGGATCGCCAACAAGAAAAACAGTGTCTGCTATTTGTTCGGGTTTTAGGTGTAAATGAAAAATACTACCATCATTATTAATAATAAGTTCAGATTCGGCTATTGCTTTCATAGTTTTAAAAAATTAGTTTATATTTGTAAAATTAAGCAAATATTTTAATATTTCAAAAATTTTATAACAATATGAATAAAAGTCGCATTCTTGTTCCAACAAATTTTACAAATGAAACAGAAATTGCATTTGAGCAAAGTGTTTTGTTTTCTTTAAAAACCGGTGTTGACATAGTTCTTTTTCATGTAATACCAAGTCTTAAGATGATAAATAACAATAGTAGTAATATTGATAATATTCAAGAAAAGTTATCTGTTTTATCGGATAAATTCTTTAAAGAAACCGGCAAAAAAGCTCAAACAAGAATTGAAGTAGGTAAAGTTTTGCAACAAATTTTGCTTTTGGAAAAAGAAGTTAAGCCTTCCTATATATTTTTGGGTTCTGATGTCTCTCGAAAAGAAATTTCATCATTAACTTTAAACTTGGTAAATTCTGTAAATTGCCCTATTGTTATTTTTGTCAAGAATTATAATAGAAAGGGTTGTGAAAAAATTGTTTTACCTTTGGATTTAACCAAAGAAACTAAACAAAAAATTGACCACACAATAAAATTAGCAAAAATATACAATTCAGAAGTTCATATTGTTTCGGCAACTAGTTTTACTGATGAGTTAGAGCTATCAAAATTAAGAAAACAATTAGTTTATGTGCAATCTGTTTTTGAAAAATTAAATATACATACAAAAATAAGTTTACTAAAAACCTCTAACGATATTGAAATTATGGCTAATGCGATTAATGACTATGCTGATGATATAAATGCAGATTTAACAGTTATAATGACGCGTCAAGAAACAAAAATTCAAAAATTTTTTGTAGGTAGTATGGCTGATAAGTTGATTAGAAAATCTAAAATTCCAATTTTATGCATTAGTCCAAAACAATGAGTAAAAAAAAAGGTCAAATGAAAAATTTGACCTTTTTTACTATATTTTGTATTTATTTTATTATTTCTGTTGAATTAGCGTTCTTGAAATTGAGCCAACTTCAGTATATACATCACCTACTTCATTAATAGTTTCTACCACAAATCTGTCCACTGTTTGGTCTTGTATCATTTGTTTATTTTTTAACATTCTTAAAGTCCAAATAGTACTCATTTCACCATTTGCATATTTTCTAGACGAGCTAACTGTATTTGTTAATAATGGAATTGGAATAGTTTCGTCATCATCTGTAATAAGCAATGAATATACAAATGTTTTAGATTTGTTTTGCTCTATTACCAAAGACAGCCTTTCTTTATTTTTATAATCGTCAATATTTCCTAAGAAATTCCAAGTACCGCTAAGCTCATCTTGAACTTTGTAAATTGTAATATTTACATTTTCAGTGTTTTCGTCAACCTCTTCGATTTGATATTCGTATTCTAATAATTCCGTGAAGCGTCCATCATTATAATAATGAATGGTATTGCGTCCGCTTATTATTTTACCTTTAATATCAACAACACTGTCTGTGCCTAATATTTTGGTGTTCTGGTTCCAGTCTTCACCATCAATAGTGGTAACAGTAAGTGTTTGATCCGGCTTGTTTTGGTAGGTCCTTTTAATACTAGACTCGTATTGGTCTAAAGCCCACACGCCTGTAACTCTGGCTTTTCTAGTATAAATAGAGAAGAAAGGGTCTTCTTCGCCTTTCTTAAAGCAACTGGTAGTGAATAGTGGAAGTATTATTATCATTCCTAATATCACTAAACTTAAATGTTTTTTTGTATTCATAATGTATATTTGCTTACTTTATCAATTTTACAAAAGTAATACTTTTTAATTTATTTACAAATAAATAAAATATTTTTTAATTAATCATATCTTTTTGCAAAAAAAACACAAAAAACTTTAAAAAACTTCAAAAAACAGTGAATTAATTCAAAATTCACCTTATTTCGCTTAAAATTTTTGCATTTATGAGAAAATTTTATGAGAAATTGTTAAAAAGTAGTACAGCTAAATTAGAAAATAATTAAAAAATGCCTTAATTTTGTGCAAATTTTATAAATTTCATTATGGTAATAGATAAAAAAGAAATTTCTACAAGCTTAAAATTTATTATAATGCTATCATTTTTAGTTTATGCTGCAATTTTGGTAGCTAGTTTAGTGATGAGATGGTCAAAAACTCATTTGTTTGAGATGTGTTTGACTGCAATTTTTGTTTTGTGGGTTATCTTTATTTTATTAAAAAATTTCAATTATATTTTATATAATAGTGATGGACCCAAATTAACTATACGTTACACTTCTTTACTACCTTTATCTTCTGGTAATTTTTCTGTTGAAATTCCTAAAAAAGATTTTGTAAAAGCTGAAATTGTAAACTCTATTTTTGGTTTTCGAAAAAACTTAGTTTTGTACATTAGAACACCTCAAGGAGTCGCAAAATATCCAAAAATTAATATTTCTATTTTAAAAAAAGAGGAAATAATAAAATTAAGAAAAGATTTGAATATTGAGTAAGCTTTATTGTTTTAGTAAATAAATCCAGGTTTGATAGATACACGTATATACGATTTAGCCATTTCTTTTTTAGACGGTATTGGAGATATAAATGCTAAGAAATTAATTTCTTATTTTTCTAATGCTAAAGAAGTTTTTCATGCAAAACTAAAAGATTTGAATTCTATTTCAGGTATAGGAAATGTTAAAGCAAAAACCTTATATTTGAGTTTTGAAAAAGCCTTGCAATTAGCTCAGGAAGAGTTGGTTTATATATATTCCAATGAATTAGATTTTGTTTGTTTTGGAGATAAGAATTATCCTTATAGACTAAAAGAATGTGACGATTCTCCAATGGTTTTATATTACAAAGGCTCACACGATTTTAATGCACAAAAAATTATTAGTGTAGTCGGCACACGAAAAGCAAGTAATTATGGAATTGAGTTCGTAGAAAAATTAATTTCTTCTATTTCAGAAAAATATCCGGAAACTGTAATTGTTAGTGGTTTAGCTTACGGAATTGATATTGCAGCTCATAAGTTTGCATTAAATTATGGTTTAAAAACATGGGCAGTTTTAGGACATAGCTTAGAGTTTATTTATCCTGCTGTTCATAAAGCAACGGTTAAAAAAATGTTAGAACAAGAAGGTTGCGTTTTAAGTGATTATCCGCATGGTAGTAAAATAGACCCTTCACATTTTGCAAAAAGAAACAGAATTGTTGCAGGCTTGTGTGATGCACTTGTAGTTGTTGAGTCGGGAGAAAAAGGTGGTTCTATGATAACTGCAAATCTTGCTAATCATTATAATAGAGATGTTTTTGCTTTGCCCGGAAGCATTAATTCATCTTATAGTAAAGGTTGCAATAGGCTGATTAAAACTAATAGAGCAAATTTAATTGAATCATTAGAAGATATTGAATATATTATGAATTGGTCTGATGGTAAACCTTCAGATTTGCAAAAAAAATTAGACTTAATTTCGGATTTGAACGAAAACGAAATTAAAGTCGTAAATATCTTAAAAAAGCATGAATATCTTGATATAGATAATTTGCTAAGACAAACAGAAATGGATAATAACTCCCTAAGTCTTTGTTTGTTAGAATTAGAATTTAAAAATCTTGTAAGGGCTTTGCCGGGAAAAATATTTTCTTTAAAAATAAAATAAATATGTTAGTTGATACACATTGTCATTTATATTTGCCGGAATTTAAACAAGACCTTGATGATACAATTCTTAGAGCAAAAAATTCAGGAATTTCAAAAATAATTTTACCCAATATTGATTCTAAAAGTATTGATTCAATGTTTAATCTTTATTATTCAGATACAAATTTATTTAGTATTGCAATTGGTTTGCATCCCCGTTCTGTTAAAGAAGATTATGAACTAGAATTATCAAAAATTTTTAAGCATTCTATTAATATAATAGGTATAGGCGAAATTGGGATTGATTTATATTGGGATAAAACTTTCTTAAAAGAACAACAAGTAGTTTTTGATTTTCAACTAAATTATGCTTGTGAAAACAATTTGCCTGTAATTATTCATAGTCGCAATTCATTAAAAGAAGTTTTAGATATTGTGAAGCTTTATTTACCAAAAGGACTTAAAGGAGTTTTTCATTGTTTTCCAGGAAACTTACAAGAAGCCAAACAAATTATTAATTATGGATTTTATTTGGGAATAGGTGGAATTTTAAGTTATAAGAAAAATAACATGCTTGAAGTTGTAGAAAATATAGATTTGGAATTTATATTAACAGAAACAGATTCACCATATTTAAGTCCTGTACCGTATAGAGGTAAGCGTAACGAACCTTCTTATATGTTTGAGATTGTTAAATTAATATCTTCGCTGAAGAAAATTGATTATGACGATGTGGCTAATATTACCAAAAATAATGCAATAAAGCTTTTTAATTTTTGATAAAATTGAGTTCTTTTGTGATTTTTCAACAGTTTTTTTAAAAAAAACAAGATTTTTTAAAAATAAATTGAATAAAATTTTTTTAGCGTAAAATAATTTATTATTTTGCGACACATTTTGAAACGTCAAAATGGAGAGGTGGCCGAGCTGGTCGAAGGCGCACGCCTGGAAAGTGTGTAGGCGGCTTGAAACCGTCTCGTGGGTTCGAATCCCACTCTCTCCGCCATTAAAAATTTGAAATAATAAGTAAATTAAATAAAGTAAATTAAATTAAAACGAAAAAATAGTCATGAAAAAACTAATTGCATTATTAACTTTAGCTGGAATGCTAACATTTGTGAGTTCATCTTTAATTTATGCAAACGACAATGAAGCAAAGGATGAAAATACAACAGAACAAGTTGAGGAAACTACTGAAGGTGAAAACGCC
>JALOAQ010000185.1 GCA_023228725.1 Bacteroidales bacterium
TGGTGATGAAGAGCTTGTAGAGACTCCAAGTGAAGACATTCCAATTCATCAAAGTTTGAAAATCAAATTTATTGAAGGTGGTCCAATGTGGATGGCACCAATTATAATTGTTTTGATTTTAGGTTTAGCCTTAGCATTCGAACGTATTATATATTTGAACTTTGCTACAACAAATACAAAAAAACTTTTACTTAAAGTTGAAGAGGCTTTAAACGCAGGCGGTGTTGAAGCTGCAAAAGAAGTTTGTCGTAATACCCGTGGACCTGTAGCAAGTATTTTTTATCAAGGTTTAGATAGATTTGACGGCGGAATAGATATAGTTGAAAAATCAGTTATTTCTTATGGTGGCGTACAAATGGGGCTTTTAGAGAAAAACCTTACTTGGATTTCGTTATTTATTGCTATTGCTCCTATGTTGGGGTTCTTGGGTACAGTTATTGGTATGATTCAAGCTTTTGACGAAATTCAAATTGCTGGAGACATTAATCCATCATTAGTTGCAGGAGGTATGAAAGTGGCTCTTATTACTACAGTTGGTGGTCTTATTGTAGCTATGATACTACAGGTTTTCTATAATTATATTTTAGGAAAAATTGATGGTATAGTAAATAGTATGGAAGATGCTTCTATTTCGTTAATAGATATTTTAGTAGAATTTGAAGCAAAGCAAAAATAATAAATAAAGTAATATGTTAGAAAAAATAGTAAAAATATTTGGCTATTCATTATTAGGTTTAACAGTACTAATAATTCTCCATTTTTTTGTCTTCGATTTAGGTAGTTTGAATACCCAGCTTGCTGAAACAGGAGATTTACCATCGGATGTAAAATCCTTTAAAATAATGGAAATAGGCCAAGGTTGGAGTGCTACTATACTGTTTTATGCTATAGCACTAACCATTATAGAGTTTATTATTGTTATAGCTTCATTGCTTTGGCAAATTATTGCTGTAGTTATTAACGATAAGTCAAAAGCACCTGCAGTAATCGGTACTGTTTTAGTTATAGGAGTGATAATCGCAGTATCGTATTTTGTATTAGCATCTAGCGAAATTCCTGTTTTCCTTGGTTCAGATACAATGAATATTACTGGTGGAACTTGTAGAGCTATTGAAACTGGTTTATATGTTCTATATATAACTTTAGGATTAACATTTTTTGCTGCTATATATAGCGAGGTTTCTAAATTTTGGAAATAATAATAATAATAACGCATAATCGAATAATTAAATAAATTATGGCGAAAAGAGAAACACCAGAAGTAAACTCAGGATCAATGGCCGACATTGCTTTCTTGTTGCTTATTTACTGGTTATTAACAACAACAATGGACGTGGATACTGGTATTGCCCGTCAATTACCTCCTATCCCCGATAAAACTGATATAACAGAAGTTGATATTAATAAAAGAAATATTTTTATAGTGCTTATCAATTCAGAAAACTTGCTTTCTGTAAACGGGACTACAAGGAAAATTGAAGATCTTAGAGATTTAACAAAGGAATTTGTAAAATCAAATCCTGATGACCCTTCAATGCCTGAGTTAGAATCTGTTTATATTGATAAGTTAAATAAAAGAATTGACGTAGGTAAAGGCGTAATATCATTGCAAAATGATAGAGGAACAACTTATGGTACTTATATAATGGTTCAAAATGAGTTAGTTGCGGCAGTTAACGAATTGCGTGATGAGGCTGCTTATGAACATTTTGGAAAAAGAAATTTTGAAGCCTTAGATGAAGACCAAAAAGAAGCAGTAAGAAAAATTGTTCCGCAAAGAATTTCTGAAGCCGAGCCTAAAAATATTGGAGGAAAATAATTATGTCAAAATTTGGAAATAGAAAGAAAAAATCTGTTGGTGCAATAGGTACATCTTCTTTGCCGGACGTAGTATTTATGATTTTGTTCTTTTTTATGGCAACAACTTCTAT
Source organism: Bacteroidales bacterium (assembly GCA_023228725.1). GTDB lineage: Bacteria > Bacteroidota > Bacteroidia > Bacteroidales > ML635J-15 > Bact-19. The sequence goes on from JALOAQ010000185.1 coordinate 1,932, forward strand.
GAGAGAGGTTGAATTAAGAGTAGATTTAAAATCTAGCGATTTGCCTCAAGCAACTGAAATTAAAAAATTAGAAAAAAAATCATTAGTAAGCTATATATATGTAGGAAGACCTTTGGATCAATATCAGACAATGTATGGGACAGAACCCAGAATTCAGCTAAACTCTGCTTTTGCCGAGCTTACTGATATTTATGAGTATATCCTTGCTGAACGCGAAATGCGTGATGAAGCTGAAAGACCATTCATGACAACATCTTTAAAAGTTCATAAAGATACAAAAATGGGGATAGTTACCGACATAAAACAAGAACTAAGAAAAGCTTCTGCTTTAAAAATTAACTATTCTGCAAGACATGATATTTAATAATTATCTGATAAATTGAAAAAGTGCAAAATTTTGCACTTTTTTTATGTTTATAATTATAATATTTTTTACTTTTGTTGCTTAGTAATTAGCAACCTAAAAGTATATTTTTCGTTATTAAGTTATAAAATAGAAGTTATAAATTATGAAAAAAGTAATTTTAATTGGTTTTGTTATAATATTTAGTTTTGGATTTAGCAAAGCTCAAACAAGTTCTACTCCTGACCCAAGATTATTAGATGTTTATCCTCAAGAATATCTAGATATAAACCAAGATAGAATAGCATATTTGAATTGGTTTTTAGATAATTCTTATTTCGTTGCGTTTGTG
>JALOAQ010000114.1 GCA_023228725.1 Bacteroidales bacterium
TTAATTCAAATTAAATAAAATCAAGCATTTAGTGTTTTTATGCGGTATTTGATTTAAATTAATTATTTTTGCTCTCGCAAAATAAATATAGGTTTTTATCGTTTAATGTATTTTGATTTAAAGTGTAATAATATAATGGGCGGTTTACGTAAATTATTGTTTTTGATTCTCGCTTTGTTGGTTTTTTCTTTTGCTTATTCTCAAGATAAAAAAATGAGAAGAGCAGACGAAATTTATGAAGCAGGAGAATATTATAGAGCAATTACTGAATATACCAAAATTTTAAGAAAAGAAAAAAATAAAAATACAAAAAACGAGTTATATTTTAAAATAGGTGATTGTTATTTTAATATTGGCGATTATAAAAAAGCAAGAAGTAATTATAGACGTACTATAAAAGTTAGATCGCTTGAAATTGATTCGAAAATTAGATTGGCTGAAATTCAAATTCAAGAGGGAACTTATGATGAAGCAATAGAAATCTATCAAGATGTTTTGGAAATGGATCCTAATGATACTATAGCTCAAAAGGGAATAGAATCTGCAAATCTTGCTAAAATATGGAGTGAGCAACCAAGTCGTTTTAAAGTAGAAAAAATGAAAGAATTTAATACTAAACGAAACGACTTTTCACCAACAGTTGACGAAAAAGATGGCTACGACCATGTGTATTTTAGCTCTAATCGTGATGAAGCAAAAGGGAAAAAAACCAGTTTTATTACAGGTGAAAAATTTTCAGATTTATATGTTTCAAAGTTTGATAGAAAACAAAAATGGTCTGATCCCGTACCTTTAGATTCTTTAAATTCTATTTATGACGAAGGTACACCTACAATTGTAGATGGTGGACGTAAGTTTTACTATACCGCCTGTAAAGCTGAAAAAGGTAGAAAAGTAGGTTGCCAAATTTATGAAGCTCAAAAAGTTGACGGAGAATGGATGAACCCAACAAAGCTTGACCTTGTTGATGACTCTTTGTCTATTGGACACCCAACTGTTTCGCCAGATGGAAATAGAATATATTTTTCAGGAAGATTGCAAGGAGGTTTTGGTGGTGCAGATATATGGTATTGCGAAAATGAAGACGGTAATTGGTCGAAACCTAAAAATATGGGACCAGCAATAAACTCGCCAGGAGACGAACTTTTTCCTTTTATGAGAAACGATTCTACATTTTTTTATTCTAGCACCAAACACCCAACTATGGGAGGTTTAGATATTTTTATTGCTACAAAAAATGAAAAAGGAAGATGGGTTTCTGAAAATATGAAACCGCCTTTCAATAGTAATGGTAATGATTTTGGAATTTACTATTATTCAAACCAAGACAAAGGCTTTTTTACTTCGGATAGAAAAGGTTCTAAACAAGAAGATATTTATTGGTTTGAAAAACCACCTTTAGTATTTAGCTTGTCAGGTATAGCTAAAGATAAAGATACAGAAGTTTTATTAGATTCTTGTGCTATTACCCTGTTTGGAAGCGATGGCTCTATTTTTAGAGATACTACATCTATTGCGGATAAAGAAAGAAAAGGACATTTTAAATTCAAATTAAAAGCAAAAACTGATTATGCTTTTATGGTTCAAAAACAAGGATATTTTAATGGTAAAGCTCGATTTACAACTGATTCTGTAGAATTTGATAAAGTTTTTGAGTATGAAATTTTACTTGAACCTCTTAATAAAACTTTCGAAATTCCTAATATAGAATTTGAATTTGGACGCTGGGATTTAACTGAATCTTCTAAGCATACTTTAGATAGTATTACAAAAATTATGGTTGATAATCCATATTTAGTAATAGAACTTTCTGCTCATACAGATATGATAGGTTCTGATGCGGCTAATATGGAATTAAGCCAAAAAAGAGCAAATTCAGTAGTTGAATATTTTACAAATAAAGGAATACCAAACGGACGACTTGTGCCTAAAGGATATGGAGAGTCTAAACCAAAAGTAATTTTAAAACCAGATATTAAATATCCATTTTTACCACAAGGTGCAATTTTAAGCGAAGATTATATTTTAACTTTATCGCCTGAACAACAAGTGGTTGCTAATCAGCAAAATAGAAGGATTGAAATGAGAGTGATTTCAAACGACTTTATTCCAAGTTTAGATTAATTGTCTTTTTATTTGTAAAAGAATTATTTAGCTAAGGCTTATTTTGCTTATTTATATAAGTATTTGAGAAATTTTGTTGAATTTACTTATATTTAACTGAATATTTATGTTATTTTGCACAACAAATTATTTTTAAATGAATGAAAAGAATATTTTAATTGATGTTGAAGATTTTGCAAAGTTTTTTGGACTTCGTGAAGTAAATTTATCAGAAATAATCAAAGCTTTTCCACGCTTAAAAATTGTGGCTCGTGGAGATGTTTTAAAAGTTAATGGCGAAAAGGATGAAATTGCTCTTTTTGAAACAAAATTTAATGCGATACTTGAACATTATCACACTTATCACCGCTTAAATATTGCGGATATAAAACAAATAATTGCTAATGATGAGCATCTGGCAGAGCAAAAAATAGATTCTGATATTTTGCTTTATAGTGTAAATGGAAAACCAATTAAAGCACGCACAAAAAATCAGAAAGTTTTAGTACAAGATTTTAAAGAAAATGATTTGCTTTTTGCTCTTGGTCCTGCTGGAACAGGAAAAACTTATACCGCTATTGCTCTTGCAGTGCACGCTTTAAAAGAATTACATGTGAAAAGAATTATTCTTTCCCGACCTGCCGTTGAAGCTGGCGAAAATCTTGGCTTTTTGCCTGGAGACCTGCGTGAAAAACTTGACCCATATCTTCAACCTTTATATGATGCACTTTTGGACATGATTCCTTATAGAAAATTAGAAAAATATATTGAAGAAAAAGTAATACAAATTGCACCTCTGGCTTTTATGCGTGGTCGTACTTTAAGTGATGCTTTTGTTATACTTGACGAAGCTCAAAATGCAACTTATACTCAATTAAAAATGTTTTTGACAAGAATGGGAGAAAATTCAAAATTTATAGTTACCGGAGATATGACGCAAATAGATTTACCAAAAAAATCTGATTCCGGATTGCCTCAAGCATTTAATATTTTGAAAAATATTGATGGAATTTCTTTTGTAAATTTTGATAAATCTGATATAATTCGTCATAGAATTGTTGGTAAAATTGTTGAAGCATACGAAAAAAGTGAGAAAGAAAATTAAAAAATGATTAAAAAATAAAATATGAAAGCTCTTACACAAACAAATTTTAAATTTAAAAATCAAACAGACTTTTACAAAGGAAAAGTCAGAGATGTGTATTTTATTGGAGAAGACACTTTGGTGATGCTTGTAAGCGATAGAATTTCCGCTTTTGATGTGGTTTTGCCAAAAGGAATACCTTTTAAAGGCCAAGTTTTAAATCAAATTGCTTCAAAATTTTTGGATGCAACTGCGGATATTGTGCCTAATTGGAAAATTGCAAATCCAGACCCTATGGTAACGCTTGGTCTAAATTGTAAATCTTTTCCTATCGAAATGATTGTTAGAGCTTATTTAACTGGTTCTTCTTGGCGTGATTATAAAAATGGAGCACGAGAAATTTGTGGAGTAAAAATTCCTGATGGAATGCGTGAACACCAAGCTTTTGAAAAACCAATTTTAACACCTACAACAAAAGCAGAACAAGGAGCTCATGATGAAAATATTTCTCGTGAAAAAATAATATCTTCGGGTTTGGTTAGCGAAAGCGATTATTTGCAGTTAGAAGATTATTCTTTGAAACTTTTTAAAGAGGACAAGAAATAGCTGATAAAATGGGCTTAATACTTGTTGATACAAAATATGAATTTGGTAAAAAAGATGGTAAAATTTACTTAATTGACGAAATTCATACTCCAGATTCTTCGCGTTATTTTTACAAAGACACTTATCAAGAGCGTTTTGATAAAGGCGAAAACCAAAGACAACTCTCAAAAGAATTTGTTAGAGAATGGCTAATGGAAAATGGTTTTCAAGGCAAGCCAGGACAACAAATTCCTGAAATGACAGATGAAATAGTAAATAGTGTTTCTGATAGATATATTGAACTTTTTGAAAAAATTACTGGGGAAAAATTCCAAAAAGAAAAAAGCGAAAATATTGAAAATAGAATTTTTGAAAATGTGTCGAAATATTTAGGAAAGCTTTAATCAAATTACTCTGCTCGCTCGGTTCAACTTTATGAACTTTACGAACTTTATAAACTTTTAACTGAGTTATTCATACACCAACTTCTCAACTTTTACCAAATCACCATTTATAAAAAGATTGCAGATATAAACTCCTGGTTTCCAGCCTTTTGTTGGGATTGTGGTGGTTTCGTTAGTAATTGGAATTATAGATTGTAGATGACCATTTAGCCCGGCTATTTTAATTTCGGCATTTTGGTAATTTGGCAGTGTTAGTTTTACATAAAAATCGTTGTTACTGGGGTTGGGGAAGATTTGGAGTTTGTAGTCAATATTAAACAAATCTGCTTTAGTTGTGTTTTCGGTTGTAAATGACCATGTGTCTGACCATTCAGATTCGTCTATTGCACTTGTGACTTTTACTTTCCAATAATAAGTTGTGTTTGGAAGTAAATTGTTTAAATACATAATATTTCCATAAAAAATTTGCAAGTATTCTTCGTATTCGTTGAAATCAGGTGTAGTGCTAATCCATATGGTGTAGCTGTTGATATGTTGAATGTTTTGCCAGTACAACTTTGTATTATTTATTGCAACTTGTGTTGCTTGGTTGCTTGGCTCTATAAGTTGTGGTTTTACTAAAGTTTCAAATGAAAATACAGAACTCCAAATTGAGGTATCATTTTCATTTATGTATCTTGTTCTCCAATAATATTTTGTATTGAATTTCAACAAGTCGGTTTGAACCATGTTTGCATAATTACTGTGTTCTAAAGTTTCTGTTTGTTCTGGCAAAAACTCAGGGTTTTGTGATAGTTGATATTGGTATTTTGTAATGCCAGATAGAAATTCCGCTTTTAAGTTTATTTTTAAGTTTTGATTTGCAGATAAATCTTCTGGGCTAATCAGTGCTGGGGCGGTAACTGTAGTGAAACTTCTTACAGGTGTATAATTAGAAGTATCCAAAGAGTGATATGCTCTTACTCGCCAGTAATAAGTTGTGCCAAATAATAAGTTTTGTAAATTTACTGCTGAATTTGGTGTTTCATACTGCATATACAAATTAGAAGAAAAATCTGGGACAGTATCAAGTTCAAAAATATAGCCAATTATATTACCAATTGACAAAACACTAATACTTGCATTAGTACTAATATTTGTTGCTTGGTTTAGAGGTAAAATTTGGTGAACACCGCACATACTAAACGTAAACACAGATGACCAATCTGATGTGTCAATAGAGTTTATAGCTCTTGCACGCCAGTAATGTTGTTTTTCAAAGTAAAAGTCTCCAACTGAAACTATATCAGAATTATCAGTTTCTGCAATTTCAAATTCTCTTGGATTTGTAAAAGCTAAAGTTGTATCTAGTTCAAAAACATAACGCAAAGGTTGATCATATCTTTCTATTTTTAAGTTGCTAATTGAATTTGTAAAATTAAAATTATTTGGAGAAACTAGTGTTGGCGAACAAGGGATATTTATGTAATTCCATTGATGATAAGACCAACTGGGAGCAGTGTCAAGCTCTGTAATACATTTTGCTCTGACATAATTATTTGAACAAAAATAAAAAGGAGCATTAATTACTATATAATTTTCCTCATAAGTGGTATCTCTAAGCAATAATGGAGAATCAAAAGTCGCAATAGTATCAATTTCCCACCATCGTTCTATACTACACATTATTGTATTTTCAGTTGCTATTAAGTTGCCAATAGGATTAATTGTTACAACAACATATCCTCGTGGTACTGTAATTCGCGATATCGTATTGCTCCAGTCAGATGTGTCAGTATTATTAATAGCTCGTGCTTTTAAAAAGTATTCTGTTTCAAACTTCAATAATGGTAAAATATAAGGTAGAGTTTCAGAATAATCAACATATACATCTACTAAAAAAGAAGCATCTGTTGAAATTTGTATTTCATATTTATTTGCCCCATTAACTGCACCAAAAGAAAGAGATGGATTACATGGATTTGATGAAAACGTATTAATTAAATTCGGTGCATCTAGTTGAGCATTTGCAATATTATTAAATAATATAATAATAAATAAAATATATAAATTTTTCTTTAACATCATTTTTTTATCAGTATTTTTTTTGATTGAACTATTTCATTATTGAAAATCAAATTTACAATTGCAAAATCATAATTCCAGTTTGAACTTGAAATATTTATTTTATTTTCGCCTTTATTTAAATCTATAGAGTTTATTGCTTGCCCTGTTGGTAATATGATTTGTATAGAAGCACTGTCATAGTTTTCGGGGACAAAACATTCAATATTTATTTTTTCACTTGCTGGATTAGGAAAAATATTTAAGGTATTTTGTTTTAATTCTTCCGATACATTTGTGATTAGTAGAATTTTAATTTCTTTTTCTATAGTTTTTATACATTGTCCATCTGTAACAGTAAGTTGCACATTATATGTTCCGGGATAATTAAAAGTATGAGTAGGACATCTTTCATTGCTAGTTGAAACACCATCACCAAAATTCCATTGCCAAGAATCTGCATAAGCATTATTGTTGTAGAAGTTTACTATTGCTTGTCCATTAACTAAATAAAACTCATTTTCAGACACTCCTGTTTGTTGCCAAGCATGTAAAACAGGTCGCAAGTACTTACAATCGTTTGCTGGTGGCATATACCATTTTGCCATACCTTGGCTATGTATTGAATCTCCGTTTAAAACATTTACATAAGTATAATTTCCAACTACTATTAGTGTATCTTGAAAAACTTTTAATCCATAAACAACTCCAGATGTGCCACCACCAACCGAGTGTATTTTTTCTCCATCCCATCGTCCAATAAAATTAATCCATGTTGTATCTATTACTGTAACATTCATAAATCCGCCAAAATATAAATCACCTCTATACATTTCCATAACTCCACGCCAAACATCTCCCATAACACCCATTTCTAATGGATACCATTGAAATCCATCATATTTTGCAATGCAGTGAGATTCAATAGTATCTCCTACATAAAAAAATGAACCTCCTGTGTATAAAAAATTATTTACACTATCCACAAGCATTGCATTTACCCAGCCTTGTGGTGTGCCAGGAAATTGTTGCCAAGTATCATACCCAACCCTTTTCCATAATCCATAATTTGTACCAACAAGCAATTCGTCATTGTACTCAATAATACTGGCAGCATGATTTGCTTCTATATTTTCCAAATATTCCCATGTGTTCCCATCAGTTACTAATACTTTGGCTCCAAATTCACAATTTCCTACTGCAAATAAGCTATCATTTATTACTTTTAAACCAATAATAGTACCATCTATTGGTGGATTAGCCGGTAACCATTGAACACCATCCCAGATTGCAAAGCTATTGTAAAGATTTCCATTTGGGGTCCAAGTATGTGGAGATCCTGTATATAGTTTATTTTTGTAACTTGCAAAGCTATTTGGCGATCCGTCAGTTGCTGGGGAAAGGTTAAAACCTGTCCACTGATAATTTTTCCATTTAGCGACAGTACAAATTGTATCATTACCAATTCTGTAAAATGCACCACCAATAATAAAAGAATCCCCATCAATATGAATTCCTCGTATCGTCAAATTTCCATCCCAAATTGTATCACCAAAATAAGTGTGCCATGATTGAGAATATGATATTTTTATGAAAGATAAAAAGAATATTATAAGTGTTAAATGTTTTGATTTTACCATAAAATTTTTAATTTAATTGTCTTGTTTCAAAATTAATTAATTTATTGAACTTATTTATAAATAATAAACTTTTTGCTTATTGTTCCATGTTCTTTTGTTATTAAAGTGTAAGTATAAATACCTGGGTGTAAATTTTTTGTGTCAATATTTAATTGATTGTCGCCTTGGTATAGATTATATATAGCAATAACTTTACCCATAGCATCATAAATTTCCATAATTCCATCAGTATCTTCAGGCAAATAATATGGGATTATTGTGTAATCGCTTGCAGGATCAGGATAATTATCTCCAAGAATAATATCTAAAATAGGTTTATTATACTTATCATCATTTATGTTGTTATTGTTGTTAATACGAATACTCTTTGTTCCTACCATCGTTGGACAGATAGGTACATTTTCACGATATAACAAAGATAAAATAGCCTGTGCATTTGTTGAAGCTATACCAGCGGGACATTTATATGCTAATTCTCGAATAAAAGCAATTTCAGTGCTATCCATTTGATAAACAGTTCTATTATCTTCGTAAATATCAAGCATCATATTTTGGTAATCAATAAAGTCTTGTGCTAAAGGGTCATTTGATTGTATTTGTAACAATTTTTCTCTTGCAAGACTATATTGTCCATCTTCAATATATGATGCAACAAGAGTTGCTTTTGCCCAGTCTGTGTTTTCAAGTTCTAGTAACAATAAGGCATCATCTCTTCTGTTGTTAACACTGTCTGTAAGACGATTTAACAATTGATTTAGAACAAAACCTCTTTCTAAATTCAAATGTTCTATCTCTCCGTTAAGGGAAGTAATATTTTGATAATTAAAGTTAA
>JALOAQ010000115.1 GCA_023228725.1 Bacteroidales bacterium
TTTTTGTTTTAAAATTTCAATTTCTTTAAATAATACTGAATCATTATTTTGTGAAAATAAAGCTGTAATAAGCAAAAAGCTAAGAAAAAGTAAAATTGTTTTTTTCATAATTATTTTGTTTGTAAATTGTATTGTTATTTCAAATCTTTTGTAAAATTAAGACTTTTTTTGTTTGATTAGAAATTTTAAACCTATTATCTATTCTTAAACCTAACAAACAAACAATTTTCTCATCAGATTCTAATATTTTTAAATTTTCTTTTTCAAATAAATTCAATTTTTCATCTTTTAAAAAATCTGAAAGCTTACGAAAATTATTCATGCCAAAAGGTTTAAACCTATCACCTTCTTGCCAAGAACGCAGTTTTAAAGGAAAAACTAATTTATCAAAATCTATATATGAAAAACTATTAGACTTATTAATTTTTAATTCACTTAAATCATCTGAATATTTTACATCAATTCCATAATTTTCGAGTATTTGCAAATCTTCTGAATTAGTTATTTCTATGGTTTCAAATTTTTGATGTTTTGAATTTTTATTTATAATCAAAGAATTTCTATCTTTTAAAACTGTAATATTGAAAAATGATGTGAATTTTCCACTAATTGAATTTATTAAATTAATACTTTCGCTTGCTAAAATTTTAGGTATCCCCTCTCCTATTAATAATTCAAATAAAACAGTTTCTGGAGCTACACATTTTTTTAATTCACGTAAATCAATTTCAATATTTTCACCAATATAATTCAAACATTTTTCTTTACAAGATTTCACATACTCACACATAATAGCCTCTGTATCAGTAAGATATTTTACAGATTTTAAAATATTCGATTTTGCAGAAGTATTTATTTCTTCTAATAATGGAATTACTTGAAGTCTGATTTTATTGCGTGAATATTTTGTGGTTTTATTAGTCGAATCATTTCTATAATCAATAGTATTTTGTTCAGCAAATGTTTCAATTTCTTCTCTTGAAATAAAAAGTAAAGGGCGGAAAAGCTTTTCTTTAACAAAACTCATTCCGGTAAGTCCTTTAATTCCTGTTCCTCTAACTAAATTTGTAATTATTGTTTCAATTTGGTCATCAGAGTTATGAGCTAAGGCAATATATTCACAATTATGCTGTTTTGCCATTTCGTTAAACCAATTATATCTTAAATCCCTTGCAGCCATTTGAATAGACAAAGCTGTGTCCTCTGCATGTTTATAAGTATCAAAACTTTGTGAAAGAAACTTAAATTCAAATTTTGCAGCTAAATTTTTAACAAATTTTTCATCTTCATCAGACTCATCTCCTCTTAGTTTAAAATTACAATGAGCAACAATACAATCAAAACCAAAATCATCTAAAACATGAAGCATTACAGTGGAATCAATGCCTCCACTTATAGCACAAAGTAATTTAGTCCCTGTTTTAATATTTGCTTTATCTATTTCTTCAAACACTGTTTTAATCATAAATTCAAATGTTTATTTCTACAAATTTACTTAAATATATTGAATATTTATTTCTGGAAATATATTCTCCACCCAAACTTTCTAAAAGTGGAGTGTGTAATTGACAATCAATAATTTTAATATTGTTCTCTAAACAATAATTTGCTAAAAAAACAAAAGCAGATTTACTTGCATCAGTTTTTGTATAAAACATTGATTCTCCAATAAAAACACCGCCAAGATTCACTCCATATAATCCACCTACTAAATCTCCCTGAAAATAAGTTTCAAATGACATTCCATAACCCAAGCGATATAATTGTGTGTAAATAAAAATCATTTCATCATCTATCCAAGTGCCATTTTGCCCTCTTCTATTTATATTAGCACAATTAAAAATTACTTGTTCAAAATTTTTGTTTATTGCAAATTCAAATTTTTCATATGATTGTTTTAAACTTTTTGAAACTTTGATTTTATTTGGAAAAACAACAAAACGAGGATCTGGTGCCCACCATAAAAAAGGAAAACTATTTGCTTCATACCAAGGAAAAATTCCAATTGTAAGGGCTTTTAAAACTTGCTCAACAGAAATATCGAAACTAAATCCTAAAAGTCCATCTTTATTAGCTTTTTCTAAATTAGGAAAATTAAAGTTTTCAAAATATTCCACTATTAACATATTACAAATTTATTAAAACTTATTAAAAACCTGCTAAAAATTCAAAATATTTAAAATTCCTAAGCTTATTTTATAATATGATAAATATCATAATAATAAAAAACATTTGTAATCATCATAAATAAAAAAATCTTTATCTTTGAATTGTGAAAAGAATAACAATAAATTTAAAATATTTTGCTAAATACAAAGCATAATATTTATAAAGTAATTAGTTGTTAAAATATTGAAAATTAACTTAATATATTATGGAGTTTTTAAATAGTTTTAAGAAAACCATCATTTTTCTTTTTGTAGTAATATTACCGATAACAGTAATTTCTATTGCTTTATCCGATTTATTTGAAAGAAAAGGTAATTTAGAAGAATTAAAAGAACTTTATTCTAAGGAAAAGAAAAAATCTGTTGACCATTCAAAATTTGCTGAATTACAAAAGAATTTTGAATCACCTCATGAAGTAACTGCTGCTTGTTTGAGTTGCCATACAGAAAGAGGAACAGAAGTTATGAACAATTCTCACTGGACTTGGGAAGCAGAAGAGTATATTCCTGGTAAAGGCGTTGTTTATCTTGGTAAGAAAAATGTTTTAAATAATTTCTGTACTGGAATTATGAGCAATGAGCAATCTTGTAACAAATGTCATATTGGTTATGGTTGGAAAGATAAAAATTTTGATTTTTCTAATCAATACAATATAGATTGTTTGATTTGCCACGATAATACAGGAACTTACGAAAAAGAAACCGGTGGAGCTGGTTATCCTCCAATTGGCGAATTTGCTCCGGACTATAATTATATTAGTGCAAATGTTGGTAAACCTAATAAAGCAAATTGTGGTTATTGTCATTTTATGAGTGCAGGCGGTAATAATATCAAACACGGCGACTTGGGAATGGAATTATTAGATTGTGATAAAAATGTGGATGTTCACATGGCACAAGATGGTTTAAATATGGAATGTGTAGATTGTCATACTGCTGAAAACCACGTGATGAAAGGAAAATATTATGCCGTTTCTTCTTGTGATGAAAACAGAGCAAGTTGTACTGATTGCCACGACCAATATCCACATAAGCAAAACAAATTAAATGAACATACCATAAAAGTAGATTGTAGAACTTGTCATATTCCATATTATGCAAAAGTTAATGCAACAAAATTATATTGGGACTGGTCAACTGCCGGAAAACGCCAAGATGGAATGCCTTATTCTGTAAAAGATTCACTTGGAAATGATATTTATTTGTCTGAAAAAGGCGATTTTAAATGGGAAAGAAACGTAAAACCTGAATATGTTTGGTTTAATGGAACAGCTGACCACCATTTAATAACAGATAAAATTACAAGCGATACAATTAATATAAATACACTTTTTGGCTCTTTCGCTGATAAAAAATCAAAAATTATTCCTGTAAAAATCCACAGAGGAAAACAACCTTATGACATTATTTATAAAAATTTATTACAAGCAAAACTGTGGGCACCCGAAGAAGGTCAAGGTGCTTTATGGCAAGATTTAGACTGGGATATAGCTTTAAATTTGGGAATGGAATATTTAGGTTTACCTTATAGTGGCGAATATGGATTTATAGACACAAGAATGTATTTGCCTAAAAGCCATATGGTTGCTAAGGCAGAAGATGCATTAACTTGTACAGATTGCCATACACGTAATAATTCAAGAATGAAACATGTTCCGGATGCTTATATTCCTGCGGCAACTCATAATAAAACTGTTAATTTACTTGGAATTTTATTTGTTTTAGCAGCTTTTGGCGGAGTTTCAGGACATGCATTTTTGAGAATTTTAGCTAATAAAAAAATGAATAAAAATAATCCGAAAAACAAATAAATTATAAAATATGAAAAAAGTATATATTTATAAAGGATTTGAAAGATTTTGGCACTGGATGCAAGCTTTACTAATCTTTACATTAGCTTTTACAGGCTTCGAAGTTAATGGCGCATACTCAATTTTAGGCTACGAAACTGCAGTAAATGTTCATAATATTTCTGCAATATCTTTAATAGTTTTAGTTGTATTTGCTGTTTTTTGGCATTTCACAACAGGCGAATGGAAACAATATATCCCTACCGCCAAAAATTTAAAAGCTCAAGCCCAATATTATATTACAGGAATTTTTAAAAATGCACCTCACCCAACACGTAAAACTATTTTATCAAAATTAAATCCACTACAAAGACTTACCTATTTAGTCTTAAAATTATTCCTTATTCCTTTGATGTTTGTAACAGGCTTAATTTATATGTTTTACAGATATCCAATGGGAGGAGAAATTTATTCTCTAAATATTGGCTCTGTTGGAACTATTGCAATACTTCACACTATTGGAGCATTTTTACTTATAGCTTTTATAATTGCACATATTTATTTAACAACAACAGGACACACCCCTACTTCTAATATTAAAGCTATGATTACAGGATGGGAAGAATTGGAAGAAGATGAAGATAACAAAACAGAAACCCAAGAAAAAACAGAATAAATATGAAAAAAATATTTTTATTAATACTAACAATAAGCTTAGCTTTAATATTTTCTTGCTCTACAAAAGAAAAGGAAAAAGTGATAGTAAAGTCAAACGCATTTGAAACATTAGTTTCCTATATCGAAGAGAATGCAAATATCTTAAATAATGAAGATTTTCCATACTTTTTGTTAGCCTCTGAAGTTTATCAAGGAATTAAGAAAAACTTTTTAATAATAGATTTGAGAAGTGAAGAAGCTTTTGAGTTTGAACATATTCAAAACGCCATAAATATTAGCCCCAATAACTTGATTGATTATTTTGATAATTCAATTAATGCAACAAGCTTTGATACAATTGTATTTGTTTGCTATACTGGTCAGACTTCAAGTTTTTGTACTGCAGGAATGAGGCTCTTGGGTTATGATAATGTTTATTCTTTAAAACACGGTTTGGCAGCTTGGGATTCTACTTATGCAGCTGACTATAAATTTAATGATATTTCAAGTTTTTTAATTGATAAATTAGAAACTAATGATGTAGAAATGCACAAAACTGTTGATTATCCAATTATTGAAACTGAAAATACTGAAGCTTATTTAATATTAAGAGAAAGGATTCAAAACGAGTTTAATTCAAAAATTACTGATAATTTTCTTAAAATTCAAGAAATTATTGCTAATCCTGAGCAATACTACATTGCTTCTTATCTACCAAAAGATATTTATTTAAAAGGACATATTGTTGGTGCAGTAAATTATGAGCCAAAAAATCCTTTTACTAAATCAAAGTTTTTAAATAGCTTACCAACAGATAAAACTATTATAATCGACTGTTATAACGGTATTCAATCAAGTTTGGTAATTATGTATTTAAGAGTTTTAGGATATGATGCAAAAAATATTTATTTAGGACAAAATTCTTTCATGTACGATAAAGTTGTGGAACAAGGCTTTCCTAATCGATATTTTGCAGAAAAAGATATAGAAAACTTTCCTTTAGAAAAAACAGAAGCACCTACAAACACAAGTGAAGAAGCTCCTAAAAAAGTAATACCAAAAGGTGGTTGTTAATATATTTACAAATTATAAAAATTTAAATAAATGGACACAAATACCAATAAAGAACAAAAAGCTTACATGAATCCCTATTTAGCTGGATTTTTGTTAGGCTTATTATTATTAGTAACAATATTTATTTCAGGACGTGGTTTGGGAGCAAGCGGTGCTATAAAAAGCCTTGTGGTTGCAGGAACTCAAACTGTAACAAAAGATGCACATAATATATCTCAATTTTTTGTTTCAGATGGAAATCCACTAAAATCTTGGCTTTTGTTTGAAGTTGTTGGAGTAATTTTGGGAGCTTTTTTGTCAGGTTTTTTATCAAACCGCTTAACTTGGAAAATTGATAAAGGACCAAGAATTAAAAATATCACAAGATTGATTCTTGCTTTAACCGGAGGTTTATTCTTTGGTTTAGGTTCTCAATTTGGCAGAGGCTGTACTTCTGGAGCTGCACTTAGCGGAATGGCTGTATTTTCGGCAGGTGGTTTTCTTACAATGATGGCTATCTTCGGAACAGGATATATGATTGCTTACTTTTTTAGAAAATTATGGATTTAAAAAATTAAAACTATGGGACCTTTATTACCTCAAAATATAATTAACGGAGACCTAAACTTCTTTTTTGCTTTAATAATAGGAATTGGTTTTGGTTTTATCTTAGAACAAGCAGGCTTTTCATCTTCACGAAAACTTGCAGGCGTATTTTATGGCTACGATTTTGTAGTTTTAAAAGTATTCTTTACGGCAGGAATTACAGCAGCAATAGGAATATTTTTCTTCGACTATTTCGGCTGGATAGATATGAATTTTGTTTATATAAATCCCTTATTTCTATATTCAGCAATTATTGGCGGTGTAATTATGGGAATAGGATTTATTCTTGGAGGATTTTGTCCGGGTACAAGCATTGCCGCTGCTGCAATAGGAAAAATTGATGCAATAGTTTTTGTGTTAGGAATTTTTATTGGCGTATTTATTTTCGGATATTTTTACGATGTATTTGAAAATATTTATTTAGCTAAAAATATGGGCGATTTGCGTGTTCATGATGCACTTGGCTTGTCTCAAGCTTGGTTTTTATTTGCACTTATTTTAATGGCTTTAACAGCATTCATTATTACACAAAAAATAGAAAATAAATCAAATAAATTCAAGGAATTGCTTAATATTCAAAAACTTAATGTAAATTATTCTTTTGGCTTTGTTATAATTTTAGCTATTATTACTGTTTTATTACCACAACAAAAGAAAACTTATTTACACGAAGTTTCTAAAATAGAAATTGCTGAAAAATTAAACGATAAATCAAGACTTGTAAGTGCACAACAACTTGCCCACCATATAATTCATGATGCTAATAAGCTTTTAATTATTGATCTTAGAACAAAGCAAGAATACGATGAATTTCATTTGCCTACAGCAATAAATATTCAAAGAAATGATGTGATTTTAAAAGAAAATAAAAAAACTTTGCAGCCTGAAGACAAAATGGTGATTTTTTACTCCAATGGAGCTCAAGATGCTGAACTTGCCTGGTTTATGGCAACAAGAGCAGGCTTGAAAAATTTACATGTCTTAGACGGAGGCTTAAATAAGTTTTTTGATGTTTTATTTGGTGAAATCGCCGACTTTGAAACCAAAGATATAAGAGAGTTGAGTGATAGACGTTTTATTGCTTTTGCAAGAAAATTCTTCCAAGATGGAGAAGTGTATCAAAGAAAACATTCTGGTGGTGAAGTATCAAAAGATAGTGGTCATACTGTTAAAGCTGTAAAAGGCGGATGTTAAATATTAATTTAAAATTATGAGAAATAATCAATTATTAAACCTAACATTATTGTTTTTCCTAATTATTTTAGGAGGAATTTTTCTTGGATTTATTACAAACCATACAAAAGAATGGAAAATTTCAAATTCAGAATTACAATCAAAAATCACTGATAATGACTTTGTAATAAATTATGCTGATTTTGAAAAATTAATAAATATGGAAAATTTGAATATTACAATTATAGATTTACGCGACTCTAAAGCTTTTGACGAAGCTCATATAGAAAATGCAAGTAATATTCCGGCAGATAAAGCTTTAGAAGATAAAAATATTAAAATTCTAAAAAATAAAGAAAATCAAATAATTTTATATTCCGACAATCAGTCAGAATCTGCATTATACATGGCAATTTACACTACTTTAGGAATAGAAAATATAAATATTTTAGCAGGAAATTACGAGACATATACAAAATGGAAAGAAAATAAAAACCCTGCAAATCAATACTTTAACGAAGAAAAAATGAGATGGAATTACAAAGCACTTATTAAACAAAAAGAAACTGCTCCTGTAATTGACCTAAAACCTATGATGACAAGAGCCAAAGGAGGTTGTTAATTTAAATCTATTTTTTTCCACTAACCCCCATGACTCGCGCTAAAATAGTTGACAAATTTGTCATATTTCCTGTTTTCCGCATTGGGACACCCTAAAAATTTTCTTTAATAATTTTAATCCCAAACCCTAAAATTTTTAGGTAAGTTTTTTAAAAATTTTTAAAAAAAAGTAGATAAATATTTGCTTATCTATTTTTTTTGTTTTATTTTTGCATTACCTAAATAGGTAATATTATGAAAAAAACCTATTATTTACGGAGAATTCAATCACATCCGGAAGATTATACAAAAGCAAAATTTAACACAAAAGTAAAATCAATGGGAAGTTTTGCTTTGCTACACAATACTGATATGCAAGCAGAAGAAGTTTATAATCAATATAAAATAAGGGGTGAAATTGAACATTTTTTCGATCATTTAAAAAACACAATAGATGCTGATGTATCAAATATGCAAAGAGAACAATCTCTTAATGCTTGGATGTTTATAAACCATTTGAGTATGATAATTATTTACAAATTATATGAAATATTAAAAACAACACCATTAAATAAAAAGCAAATGTTAAATCATAAATATTCAATAAAAGACGTAATAATGCATCTTAAAACGATT
>JALOAQ010000116.1 GCA_023228725.1 Bacteroidales bacterium
ACACTTCCATACACAGGCACTGGAGATTTTACTGTAAATGCTGGTTCATATTCTTATACAGTAACAGATGCCAATGGCTGTAGTTCTATAACAAGTGGTACAATTTCTCAACCTACAGAATTAATTGCCTCTTCCACATTTACTCCAATTTCTTGTAATGGTGGAAGTTCAACTGTAACAGTAAACGCAACAGGCGGAACACTTCCATATACAGGAACTGGAGATTTTGTTGTAAATACTGGTTCATATTCTTACACAGTAACAGATGCCAATGGTTGTACTTCTATAACAAGTGGCACAATTTCTCAACCAACAGAATTAATTACAAGTTCTACATTTACAGATATTTTATGTAATGGAGGAAATTCAACTGTAACAGTAAGTGCAAGTGGCGGAACACTTCCATATTCAGGTGTTGGAACATTTACAGAAACTGCCGGAACTTATTCTTACACAGTAACAGATGCAAATGGCTGTACTTCTGTAACAAGTGGCACAATTTCTCAACCAACAGAATTAATTGCCTCTTCCACATTTACACCAATTTCTTGTAATGGAGGAAATTCAACTGTAACAGTAAGTGCAACAGGCGGAACACTTCCATACACAGGAATCGGAAATTTTATTGTAAATGCGGGAGATTATTCTTATACAGTAACCGATGCCAATGGCTGTAGTTCTGTAACAAGTGGCACTGTAACTCAGCCAGAAATGATTGTGCTAACCGCTATCGTTGATGAAAATGTTTCATGTAATGGATTAGCAGATGGACAAGCTACAGCATCTGCAATAGGTGGCACAGAGCCTTATACTTATCATTGGGATAATCCTAGCTCAAGTTATGGAAGTACTGTAAGTCAACTGCCTGCGGGCAACTGGACTGTGCAACTAACAGATAATAATGGCTGTACTGCCGAAAGAACTATTAGTATTACTGAACCGCTAGTGCTATCAGTAAATATAAATGCAAATAATATTTTATGTTTTGGCGAAAATACAGGTTCGGCAACGGCTATTGTCTCTGGTGGAACTTATCCATATTATTATAATTGGAGTTCTGGGCAAAATTCCGCCAGTATTTCTAATTTAAGTGCAGGGCCTTACTCACTTACTGTTACAGACGCGAATAATTGTCAAACTATTGGTAATATAAGTCTAAGCCAAGCAACAGAATTAAATGTATTTTTAACATCTAGTCCTGCAACTTGCGGTGGGCAAGGTGGAAGTATTGTGGCTTCAGTTGTTGGAGGTAGTCCAAACTATCAATTTGCTTGGTCAAATGGAGGTAATCAAAATAATATTCAAAACCTAAATCCTGGAAATTACAATGTTATTGTTAGTGACTCTCACGGATGCTCTAAATCACAAAGCATAGACGTTGATATAGTAGGAAGTATAAATGCAGAAATAAATGTTATTAGCCCAATTAGTTGTTATGGAAATCAAGACGGAGCTTTACAAGCTATTTCTAGTAATGGTAAAACTCCTTTAAGTTTTGAATGGAATACCGGAGCAACAAGCTCTACAATTACAAATATTGGAAATGGTATGTATAATGTTATAATTACTGACGATTGGGGATGTATGGGTAATACGAATTATGTTTTGATTGAGCCAACGTCTATAGTTGTACATGAAAATATTCAAAATACTAGTTGTTATGGAATGAATGACGGGTCTATTAGCATACAGGCCTCTGGTGGAACACAACCTTATACTTATTTATGGTCTAATGCACAAACCACCTCTTCAATTTCTAATCTAATTGCAGGAAATTATTCATTAACAGTTTATGACAGTTCAGCTTGCAGTATTATCGAAACTTATGAACTTAGCCAACCTGATAAATTAAATATTAGTTTAGATATAAAACAAATTAGCTGTTATGGGTTTAATGATGGAGCAGTTAAAATAAATGCTAGTGGTGGAACTCAACCATATGCTTACAAATTAGAAAATCAAGACTTAATTTTGCTTGGTCAAATGATTTCGCCCTTAGGTTCAGGATTTTATACGGCTATTGTTAGTGATATAAATTCATGTTCAGATAGTGCTTTTGCTACGATTACCAGTCCAGCCGAATTAAAAGCCTCCTATTCGGCTGAAAGGCCAAGTTGTAATGGAGCAAAAGATGGATATATTGAAATTGCTGTAATTGGAGGTACAGAACCTTATTTATTTGAAACTAATAATGCTATTGTTGATATTCCATTGATTAGCGGACTTGGAGCAGGAACTTATATGGTAAATATCTCTGACGCTAATGATTGCAAGTTTGAATTTAAAGAAATATTTTTAGCACAATCTGATATTGAATGTTTAAAAATTCCAAATGCTTTTACTCCTAATGGTGATGGTATTAACGACACTTGGAAAATTGAAAATATAGAAATGTTTTCCGGAGCAAGAATATTTGTTTATAACAGATGGGGACAAGAAATTTGGATGGGTTATCCTGGAGATGAATGGGACGGAAAATTTAATTCTAAGTTAGTGCCAACAGGAGTTTATTTATATGTAATAGAATTGTATAATGGACACAAAGCTTATACTGGAACAGTTTCTGTAGTTTATTAATGCAAATTCAGTTTTATAATATGATATAATTAAAAAAAACGGGTTAACAAATGTTAGCCCGTTTTTTATTATGAAAAAAATAATACTAAGATTTTTTTAACTCAACAGTAAAATGACGCATAATAGGAGCTTCCCATGTTATATCATAGCCCGAAGTAATTTCATTACGTCTATCGTAAACATTTTTAAGTGCTGCTGCGATATAGTCCATATGATTATTTGTGTATGAACGTCTGGCAACAGCCAATCTTAAAAGCTCTAGTTTTGGAAAACGGTTTTCGCGAGTAACAGGATCTCTGTCTGCAAGGATAGCGCCTATTTCAACACCACGAATACCGCCTTCAATATAAAGCTCTATTCCCAAACTTTGTGCTCTAAACTGCTCTTTTGGGACCTTTGGTAGAATTTTGTTTGCATCAACAAAAATTGCATGTCCACCAATTGGATATTGAATAGGAACTCCATACTCAATAAGTTTATTTCCTAAATATTCAACTTGTTTAATTCTTGTTTCTAAATAATCAAACTCTGTACTTTCGTCTAAACCAACAGCCAAAGCAGCCATGTCTCTTCCTGCCATTCCGCCATAAGTTACAAAACCTTCAAACATAATATTAAAAGTACAAGCTTGACGATAAATTTCCTCGCTATTAAAACCAATAAAACCACCAATATTTACAAGTCCGTCTTTTTTAGAACTCATAGTTGCCATATCGGAATATTTGTACATTTCTGCAACAATTTCCTTAATTGTCCAATCTTTATATGCCTCTTCCCTTAGTTTTATAAAATAAGCGTTTTCAGCAAAGCGAGCCGAGTCGTATAGCACAGGAATGCCATATTTTTTGCTTAAATTATAAACTGCTTTCATATTTGCAATAGAAACAGGCTGTCCACCAGAAGTATTACATGTTACAGTTACAACAACACAAGGAATTTGATCTTTGGGATATTTTTTATAAACATTTTCTAATTTTTGCAAATCTAAATTGCCTTTAAAAGGATGGTCTAAAGTAGTGTCAAAAGCTTCGTCAATAGTACAATCTATAGCAGTTGCCTTACGATATTCAATATGCCCTTTTGTCGTATCAAAATGAGAGTTTCCTGGAACAATCATTCCTTCTTTGTTTATTAAAACTGAAAATAAAACATTTTCGGCTGCACGACCTTGGTGAGTAGGAAGCATAAAGTCGTAGCCCATAAGTTGTTTTATCCTGTCTTTTAGTTCAAAATAACTACGAGAGCCAGCATAAGCTTCGTCTCCAAGCATAATTGCTGCCCACTGACGGTCGCTCATAGCTCCTGTACCGCTGTCGGTAAGCATATCAATATAAACCTGATCGCTTGTAAGTTTAAATAAATTATATTTTGCCTCTTTTATCCATTGAGCTCTTTCTTCTTTTGTTGTACGTTTTATTGGCTCAATCATTTTAATTCTATAAGGTTCTGCAAATGGTAATTCCATAATTCAATTTTTTTTAAAATTAATAAATAAAATAATAATGTGATTTCTGATTTTGCCCTAATGAGCGTATGGCTAATACGAATCTCGTTTCTTAATGTTTAAGAAAATAAAATTTGCAAGAATTGACATAAGTTTAATTTCCAGCATAAATTTTAATTTTAGCAAATTTATAAAATACAAAATAAATATGCAAACGTAAAAGTTTAAAAAATATATTGACTTGTTATCTAACATAAATTTTTTAAATAAATAAAATTTAAAATTTATACTTTAAATAACATAGCTTGTATAAAATCTCATAAAATATAATAACTTTGTAAAAGTAAAATTTTTACTAAATATGAGACGGATATTTTTTTTAAATGTTATAATTTTACTCCTGTTCTCCTGTAATAACTTTGTTGAAAAGCCAATAGAGAATAAGAATAATTATTCTGAAAATGAAGATATCTCTTTGCTAAAATTAAAAAATGAAGATAGTTTAGATTTAAAAACTATAAGAAACGACTATTTTGAAGAGCCTGTAATTCAAAGTTATAGAAAAGAGTCTGATACCTTAGTAATATCCGAAGATTGTGTGATTTTTCTTTGGCCAGATAGTTTAGAAATAGAAAACCTTAAAATTACCAAGCCAAATTCTTATTTGCAAATTTTAGAAGAAATGATTTCTTCAGCATCAGAAGTTGCACTAAGTTTAGACGCTGTAAACATAAAAAACTATTTTAGCGATAAAGAAGTGTTACTAATTAAAAATATTGATAGCCAAGAAATTATACATAGAAAAAAAGTGAATTTTAATATGGTTGTTTTTAAATATGGAGAAAAAGCTATTTTTTGCAATACCTTTGATTATGATAAAGATTCTTGTGCAAATATTTTTAATAATTCTGAAATTCTAATTGATTTAGATAGTATAGATAATGAGGAAGCTAATGAGAGTAATAAACAAAATTAATTTTGTATTAAACTCAGTAAATCTGTTTCATATTCCTTAATTATTTTATCCCATTCATATAATTTATGGTATTTTTGTAAGTCTTCAATTGGTATAAAATAATTATTTAAAAACTTTGTATTATAAAAATTTAAAATTTTAGATGCTATATCTTTAGGATTTCGTTTTTCTATAAAATTGCCATTATAGTTTTCTATAATCAAACTTTTGTTATTGCTAACTTCAGTTGCAATAAGATATTGCCCACATGCCAATGCTTCTAAACTTGCTATACTCATGCCTTCGTTTAATGATGGCAATACGGTAATTGAGGCTGATTGATACTGATATAGCATTTCCTCTTTGCTTAGCCATAGTTTAAATTCTACAAAATTTTCTAAATTATTACGTTTAGTAAATTTCTCCATTTTATTACGCAAAACACCGTCTCCTAAAATAAGTACTTTAAACTCAGAAATTTCATCTTTTATAATATTAATTGCTCTTAAAAAAGTCATTGGGTCTTTTTGTTTTACTAAACGTCCGGGAAAAATAATTGTAAATTGCTTTTTTCTTAAACTATAATTAGGACTAAATACATTGGAATTCCAACCGTTATAAATTATTTTATTTTTATTTGAAAATTTATGGCCCAAAAAAGCATCTATATTGGTTTTCATGTCTGAAGATTGTATATAGTTACGCTTTGAATTTGAGCAAATGGTTTTTATCCAGTGATAAGTTAAAGCATGATACCACATCATCTCTTCAGGCATAAACCATGGAATATCATGCCCGTGCGACATTACAACATAGGCTAAATTAAATTTTATTTTTAAATTATAAGCAACTTCTCCACCAGGTAATGAGAAATTTGCAAAACATAAATCATATTTATTTGATATTAGATGTTTTCTTAAAAATGATTTGGCATAAGACATCCAGCTAAGCATTTCGCGGGGGTTTGACTTAAATAAATATTTTCTTTTTGATTTTAACCTAATTATTTTTAAATTTTCATTAATAATCTGAACTTCGTTTTCTCCTTTAAACCAAGTTGTTACAACACATATATTATGACCAAGCTTAGCTAATCCTTCGGCTATATTTTGCGTAATCACACCAGCACCTCCACCCAAAGGCGGGTATTCATAGTTTAAAATCAATAATTTCATAAAACCAAAGGTAATGAAATTTATTAGATTATTCTGAAATTTTTAAAAGCTTTTGGGTTTTTGCTAAAAGCTCATCTTCTTTTATTGGTTTTGAAATAAAATCGTCGCAACCAGCAGATAAAACCTTGGTTAAGTCTTCTTTAAATGCATGTGCTGTTTGTGCTAATATTGGAATTTGAGAATTAATTTTTCTTATTTCTTTTGTGGCTTCATAGCCACTCATAATTGGCATTTCCATATCCATCAAAACTATATCAATCTTGTCTTCATTTTGTTTAAATATTTCTAAAGCCTCTAATCCATTTTTGGCAAATAAAATTTCAAACTTAGAAGCATCAAACATTTCTTGATAAAAATAATGATTTATTACTTCATCATCTGCTATTAATATATTCATAATTTTAACCAATTTTAACTAATCTATATTTTGTGTAAATATAATATATATTCTACAATATACAAATATAATTATAAATATTTTAATGTTTAAAAATAATAGCAATATTTTAAAAAATATAATAATTGTAAATCAATCTCTTAATTTAGATAAGTAATATGCATAAAACGATAACATTCAGATATTTTTGTTTAAAGTTTTATTAAGTTAAAATAATTTTCTTTATTATAGATTTTAACATACCTATTAATAGTAATACAACTATGAAGTTTAAAATTAAAGCGGGAAAAATAATATGAACAAGAATTTGACTAGAAGATTCATAACCAAATAAAACTAAATTGGAGTAATAATAATTTCTAAAAAAGTATAATGGAATAAGAGAGCTTAAAAAACTTAAAGCAAATAATATACTTAGCATTAATTTATAAGGTAAGGCTATTTCTTTTTGTGAATAACCAAGCATATTAAGTTTTGTTATATTCTCGTTATTTCTTTGTAATAGCAATTGAATTGAAAGTATTATTAGTGCAAATGTTAAACAAATTATTATAATACCAATTGTTACTACAATTCCTATTATTATTTTCAAAAATGCTAAAGCTTTACTATTGCTAAGTTCTGATTTATTAATATCGTAATCGTGTTTATTTACATAATCAATTAGTTCTGAACTTGAGGGATCTTTTGCAATAATAATAATTCTGCCAGGTTTAGGTTTACTTTCTTTGCCAAAATTTTCATTTCCCCAATCAACAAATGATTTAGGTGCTAATATTGTATTAATTCTTTCTGAAAAACCAACAATTCTAGCTTCAAATTTTTCTAATTTATTTTGTCCATAAATATAAATATTGAATTTTGCCAAAGATGCTCCGCCTTCTGATATTTGTGGTAAATTTTGACTTTGAGCAAACCCAAAGTTATATAAATTCAAATAAACTTTTGGCAGAATAACAGGAATATAGTTGTCCCCAGCTTTCCAATTCCAATTTTCGTAATTTACATCAACATAGTCATCAGGAACAGCCTCAAAAAATAAATCTGTAGAAAATCCACTGAGTGGACTGTCATTATCTACTGAGGCATTAATACCAAACGAACAATTTGTAAATTCGGCAACTCCTTTTACAAAATCTTGTTTTTTAATATCCTTTATTTCTTCTTCAGTAAAATAGGGCTTCTCACTGTCAATGTTTTTAATTTGCAGGTATGAATCTGAAAGTTTTATTTTTTTATTAACAATAATATATTCATCACGCCAAAAACTTTCTTTATCTTCAAATATTGGTTTAACATCAAGATAAAAGGCGAAAGCTAACATTAAGATGCCAGAACCAAGCATAATGCCAAAAAATGTTCCAATTAATTGGGCAGGTTTAATATTGTTTTTTAAAACTTTCCAAATCATTATACTCTTAATTTTATTATATCTTTTTCAAAATCATTTTTTAAAGAAGTTACAATTATGCTTGCCTTTTGTTGCTCAGCTTCAGATTTAATTAAATCCCATGCTAATTCAGTGTTTTTTGCATCTAAATGACTAAAAGGCTCGTCTAATAAAATATAATCAAAACTTTGACAAAGAGCTCTGATTATTGCAATTCTTTGCCTTTGACCAAAAGACATTTTTGCTGTTTTTTTATTTTCAAAACCACTTAAACCAAGTTTATTAATCATTTCAGATATTTGTTTTTCTGTTTTGTAATTTTGAATTCTATTTTTAATATTAATGTTTTCTAAAAGACTTAATTCAGAAAATAATTGAAGACCTTGCGGAACAATGCTAAGTTGCGATTTCCTTAATTCAGAAAACTGTTGAATACTAAACTTAGAAATATTTTCATTATTAATAAAAACATTCCCGGTATAATCTTTTCTAAGCCCAAAAATAATATTTACAAAAGTAGTTTTCCCTTTTCCGGAATCTGCGTAAATTAAATATTTTTGATTTTGTTCAAAAACTAAATCCCTATTCCAAATCTCGGAATCACTAATAATATCTTCAGGAATTGGAATAGGGACAATTGTGGAAAATTTTATTTCCATATAAATAAAAACAATTGTTTATTCAATATCTTCTAAACTTTTTAA
>JALOAQ010000117.1 GCA_023228725.1 Bacteroidales bacterium
AAAGTCTGGTTTTATGGTGAATACATTTTCTTCATCAAGTGTATAATGACCTTGATTTTGTGTTTCTACAAAATAATTGTCAACCTTAGAGGTTTCTTTTATAACTCTTTTAATTTTATGAAAATCCATGTCGATAACATCATTTATTGATGATTCAATAAGCTTTTTCTCTACATATTTTTCAAATAGGTCATTCATGTCAACATAAAAAGCACTATAATTCACTTTGTTTTCAACACTAAAAGAGCCACCTATATTTTTTAATATATTCAGACAATAATTCATAATCTCTTCATACCTTTTATTTTGTCTGTTATATCGTATTGTTTTTATTGAATTAATATTGAATTTCATTTCACTAACATCATCATCAAAAAAGCTAGATTTAATTTTCCGTATTTCATATTGTAAAATTTTGTATCTGCTGAAATGCTTTTGAATTAAATTAAGTGTTGTTTTAATAGTTTGATTAATTAAATTATTAGGAGTTAGTTCTGAAAACTCACAATATATCCTGTGTTTATTGAATTTATTTAATCTTAAATGCTCTGAAATATTCAGTCTCTCTTTTAAAAAAGTTAAATTTTCCTCTAAATCAACATATTCGCGATATAAGCCGTGCTTCAATACCTCCGATAACCGTCCAATGAATGCGAGATAATAAAGTAATAAAAATGCGTTAGATTTTCCACCTGAAATATTTTCAAGCCTATGAAAATTAAAGATGGTTTCAAACATTTTAATAAAATTTGCTTCACTAACAAGATTTCGTGGCTCAATTTTAATTTTTAATGTATTTGTATTTTTCTCACCAAATTTTATTTCAAATTCTGCTGCATATTGATATGTTCTTACATAGAGTTCATCTTTAATCTCGATAAAATCAATTATAGGATTAACGTCTTCTTTGTTTAATTTAGTTTTATGATAATTGTTTATTTTTGATGTTTCAATAACGATTCTATTTCTATGCTCAACCGAAGAGATAATGCTCTGAATATTCTCTTTACAAATTATTTTTAATTCTTTTAGATGTTCCTCAATTCTAATAGCATGGATTTCTTTTTTTCCTGTTATATTATTTCTTTTTGAAATTGCTTTTTTAATTTCTTCTTCATTAGTGGAACTTATATAATTCTGAACATTTAATTTGATTATCGAATCATCATCTAGTTTTACATAATTATTACCTGCTCCAATCCATTCGCTTAAAATCAATTCCATATTATTTGATTTTTGCAATTTTTTCTATGGTAAAATTTATTGGTAATGATAAATCGTTTTCCTTTCCAAGTTTATTTGTAAATAGTTCTGAAAGCATAGTTTTGTTAAAACTACAATATTCTTCAAGTAGTGGGATAATTGAATAAAACCAAATGTTTTTCAAATCGCTAAAACTTGGCTCTATATCGTCTCCATTTTCATCTGTTTTAATTAATTTGAGAAAGTATGAATGACCAATCTTTAATTCTGAAGCATCATCTCCCAATTCTTTTAAGATACCATTTTTTTCATCATTTAAAAGTCTAAATAATTTTACAGCCATTCTTTTGAAATTTTCAGCGTTATCTTCGTTATTTACCTTTTTATCGGCATCTATTTTATAGAGACTTATTAATACACTTTCCTGAGGTTCGCACCTTACAAACCAAAACCTTCTACGTAATGCAACATCTAATAATGCTATACTTTTGTCAGCAGTATTCATTGTGCCTACGATGAAAAGATTGTCTGGAATTGAAAAATCAAATCCAGAATAATGCAATTTTAGTGATTCATTTCTATATTCAAGCAAGTACAATAATTCACCAAATATTTTATCTATTTTGCCACGATTTATTTCGTCAATAATTAAAAGAAATGATTTTTCTTTATTTTTTTCATCATTAGCAACATTTGCGATTTTTTTAAATATGCCATCAACTATTTTCCATTCACCATTCATTTGTGGTCTCATACTTTCAATAAAATCCTCATAAGAAAAGGATTGATTAAATTGTACAATATCCCAAATAACATTTTTGTCTTTTAAGTTTCCTGTAAGTTTGTATTCACTATCTTTTTGTGACTCAACATTTTCTATTTGAAACTTATAATCATTTAAATCAGTCTCACTTATTTCAGAGTATGAATTATTATGAACTTTGATAAATTCCTTAATCAATTCTTTTGCATTATATGTTTTTCCAGTACCAGGTGCACCATATAAAATAATTTGCTTTTGATATTGTGTCAGAATTTCATAAGAATTAGCCACATAATCACCCTTCCATTTACTAACAATGGGTTCGTGCCAAAAATCTTTGAAATCTGGAATTTGTTTTTTTATTTCATATTTTATATCAAGGATGTATTTATCTATTTTGTCTAAGGATGTATAATCACTGGGCAAGTCTTTTTTAAGATATTCTTTATAAAGATTCTTTACAATACTGATTTTGTGATTTTGAATAGCTATAGGTTCGTATTTGACCTTATTACAAAGGTGTAACAGCATATTATGAATTGGTAAGTGTTTATTTATATCAATTCGCCCGTCCCATTTTATCTTTTCCTTCAGAATTTTTTCAAAATACTCTGTTTTACAACCTTGTTCATCATCAGAATTGTCCTTATTATCAAAAATCCAGTTAATTATTAAGTTTTTTATCTTTTCACTGTCATTAATGCTTTTGTCTTCAGTTACTTTTTGCAAATAAGAGAACAAACAAACAAGATGCACCATTTCATTGTCGATTTGCTGTTGTGCCATACCATATGAAGCAATACCATTTGGGAATAAATTTTCGTTTTCATTAATTTCAAAAAATGACTTTATTTTTTCTTGCTTGGTTTTTGCTTTAGTGTCAGCAATTGGCAAGTATCTCAACCAAATTAAATGAGCAAATAGCTCCTTTCCATTGGCATTTGCCTTTTCAAACTGCTTTTTAATTTTATCAAAAAAGTCAAGTTTATTCTTTTTGCCGTTCGTCTTTTTTAGATATTCAATTAATCGAAATGCTTTAATGTTACTATCATTTTCATCAATCGGTTGTTTTAATGCTTTCTTTTTCCCTTCATTTGCGCTACCAAACGGATTATTAATGAAATCATTAATTATTCCCTGAATAATATCTTGTGTGAAAATGTTAGTACTTTTATCATTGAAAATAGATTTTTTTTCAATTAACACTTTCTCTAAAAAATTGTTAAATAATTCATTCATGTCTTTTATAATTTTTTCAGTTTGGTTTTTAGGTGTTTTTTTTAGTCATTTTTCATTATTTTAAATTTTACATACTTGGCTCATCAGATTTCTTGGTTTTTTTACGTTGACACATAACTCCATCATTTACTCCCCAAATATACAACATTCCTAAACATAAAACAACATTCACCAACTATTTTCATAATTTTATCAACATAAGTAGATATCTTATTGAATAAGAGCTAGATAATAATAAAATAAACAATATAATTATTTTGCATTTACGAATGTTTTATTATTTTTGTATCTGAATATATTTTAAATATAAAACCTATGGGTATTGATAATTTAATCAACAAATTTGAGCAATGCCTGAAATTTGTAGCGATATAGTCCCGTTGTTTTTACGCCTCAAAACTACACCAATAAAACCGAAAAACTCCGACTTTTAAAACTCGAACCGATTTGAGAACAAAAAACGAAACTTTATTTGGGAATTTACGTATAATATAAGATGGGGGGTGTAGGTTTTGCAAAAAAGTGAGGGTTTTGGCGGGATTTTTGTTGCAAAGCAAAACAAAAATCATGACAAAACAAGCAAAATATTTCAACAAATTCAGAACACGTAAATAATTTAACTTTAGACTTTATAGACTTTCAACTTTACAGACTTTCGACTTTACAGACTTTCGACTTTACAGACTTTCGACTTTTAACCCTCCTTACATAGGCTACTAAAATTGAAACGAGTTCAGTCGCTATTTTCTTTAGAGTGTTAAATGTTGAATGCTTCATCGTGCACAATAAAGTGATGTTTCTTGTGCATACTTCGCTACTTTGCACAAGAAACCCTGATTTTTGTGCATTACATTTTACCTAGATAATAACTGTACGTTTTTTATCCATGTTAATGTTTTTTTAAAATATTAAGTAGTGGTTCATTAATGTAATAATTGAACTTGCCGATTTTAATTTTTGTTAGTATTCCGGCATCTGCCAAAGTGTTTAGATAACTGCTCGCAGTATTTCTATGCACTCTCAATTCCCGTTCCAAAAAACTATTCTTTGTGTAAGGATGTTTAAAAAGGATGTTGATTAAATCGTGGCTGTAAAAACTAAAGTTGCTACGGATTTCCTTTTTGTATTCGTCCATTAATAGTTTTATCTTGTTTACTACTATAATGGTTTCTTTAGCGGTAAGTTCAACACCTTTCAACATCCAAACAATCCATTCTTCCCAACCGTCTTTAGTGCGGACTTCTTGCAATAAGCGGTAATAATCGTTTTTGTTTTTAATAATGTAACTACTTAGATACAAAACAGGAATGTCTAATAAATCTTGTTGAACTAAATACAAAATATTTAACAAACGCCCTGTTCTTCCATTACCATCAAGAAAAGGATGGATACTCTCAAATTGAAAATGGATGATAGGCATTTTTATCAAAGCATCTATATCGTGAAATTCGGGTTCATTGATGTAACGCTCTAAATTATCAAGCAAACTTTGGATTTCATCATAATGTTGTGGTGGTATATAAACAACCTCTTGTGTCTTAGGGTTTTTTAAAACAGTACCCGGTATTTTCCGAATAGGATGCTTCGGTGAAATTAATTTTTGAATACATTTTATGTCATTAACTGTTATTAAGCCTTTATTTCTGACAATCTCCAAACCTAATTTAATGGCTTTGGAATAGTTAAGTGCCTCTTTTGCAGTAACCGAAGCCACTGTTTCATCAATACTGGCTTGGTACATTTCATCATCCGTAGTTACAATATTCTCAATTTCATTACTATTTTTTGCCTCTTGCAATGTGAGGGTATCTAATAAAATCTGAGAATTTGGAATTTTAGAAACCTCTCCTTTGAGTTGCCCTAATGCACGTGATGCCCTGTTCAGCTGTTTCAATATGGCTACTGAATCACAATCAACTCTTGGTGGCAGCTTATGTATTTTTAATTCTTCCATAGTTTGTTTTTCAATTTCTTAATTTACTTTTCAAAATCTGATATAATTTATATTTATCACCGCAGAGGCACAAAGAACCCAGAGTGTTTTTCTTTGTAAACTTAGCGACTTTGCTGTTAGTTTTAATCTTTTTCCAAGTTTTTCCACTAATCAAGTCTGCATAATTCCTTTCTGTTTCAATACTTCTTTTATTCTGTTCATTGTCAGATATTATATTGTTAGCTACAAATTTAGTCAATTTATTATAAATATTAAAAAAAACTGAGTATGTGTTGTAAATATTTTGTTCAAGTGAGGTGAAAAATGTGTTATTTGCACGCTTGCTTTTATACTAGTCGCCATCTCATCTCTTCACACCCTAAAATCTTACCCTTATCCCAAAAATCCAAAAAAAATGTATAGTTTGTTGAGTATGATTTTTACAAAGCTACTAATAATTTTTAAATTCCAAATATCTTTAATATAAAAAAAATAATTATAAATCATCAAATGGGCTTTTTATTTGCTGAATACATCTGTTACTGACATGAGTGTAGATTTGCTTTTATTCACCAAAACCATACCAATAAAAACAAATCGGTTCGACTTTTAAAACTCGAACCGATTTGAACACAAAAAACGAAACTTTATTTAGGAATTTACGTATAATCTAAGATGGGGGTGTAGGTTTTGCAAAAAAGTGGGGGTTTTGGCGGGATTTTTGCCTTTTTAGCAAAAATCATGACAAAACAGACGGAAAATTTTAACAAATATCAACAAATTCAGTACACGTAAATAATTTAACTTTTAACTCATCTTCGAGCATTGAGCACAGCGAAAAACGAGAAGCCAAAATTAGTGTAAATTAGTGCTTGTCATCTTCGAGTTTTGAGCGAAGCGAAAAACGAAGAAGCCCTTTCTACTTTCCAGACGCGTCAGCCCCTTTCGACTTTATAGACTTTCGACTTTACAGACTTTCAACTTTTAACTTATTATAAGGACAGTTTTGGATTGTTATATACAAATGCGAAGATAAAGTTTTTTTCTTAACAGTAATCTTTAAATCGAAGTAATTAATCCGCCTTGTGTACAGACGACTTGTTGTCGAATGCCCTTTCTTATTTAATGATTTGGTTTAAAGTATATTCTAATGCTTTATCATATTTTGTTTTATAGTTTGGAGCTACGCCCTTTTGGTCTAAACGTACGCCATCATTTGTATAATAATCTGCAATAGGAACGTAAATTTGAAAATCGTTTTGAACTTCAAAAGGTTCTGAACTCAACATTTTTCCAGCGGTATTTTCACCAATAATTGTTGCACGATTTGATTGCTTTAGACCATAGACAATAGGCTCACAAGTACTTCCAGTATATTTACTAGTTAGAATAAATACATTTCCCTTAAATACAGATTTATTTGGTGTTACTTTTATGCAAATTCCATCATAATCATGTAATCCCTGTACGAGTAAATCAAAGTTTGCTTTTTCAAAATGGGGAAAATTAGAATAATTATCTAAAGAAGGAATTTTATCATTTTTATCAAAGTATTTTCGTGTTAAGAGAATTCCCTCGAATGATTCTTTATTCACAAGTTTGGATGCAAATGCCAATCCAGCTTCGATGGAGCCACCGCCATTATCTCTTAAATCTACAATTAAATTGCTGTAGTTTTTGGGAATAATTTTCTCATCAAATACTTGATACATTTCTTCTGCCGAACCACCAAAAGAATTTATAGTAAGTAAAGCTGTTTCTTTACTTAATTCTTTAAAGTTTAGGTTTTCGGCAATCATTTCTGATGCGTTATGTGTTGGATTATTATTCTTTTTTACAAGAGCTAAGTGGGAAATTGGTAGCTTACGAGCATAATAAAAGAAAGAAAAAACCATTTCTAAATCATCATTGATATTTTCCGATGCTTTTGATAATTTCTTTTTAAATTTTTCCCATTTTCTATTCTTAGGAAAATTAGGATTAAAGATTTCTTTTTCAGAAATAGTTAGGGCTTTTGTTGTTATTTCTTCATAATTTTCCATTGTCTTTGTCGAAGTGGTCAGAGAACCATCTAAACTACCACGTTTTTCTCGATTGGCATTACTCAAATATGCTGAAAAAGAATTGTTTTCAAGTTCACCGTTAAAATAGTAGTTACCCATTGGAGAAATAAAAATTCCATCTAAAATCTTGATGTTATTACTATCTTTCACGGTGCCGTTTATTCTAATAATACTACCATCTTTAATTCCAGCAAATGTTTTCATAAGCATTGCTGCTCCACCTCCCATAATCTCTTTTGTCGCTCCTTTTCGAGAATATGCTGTGAATGTACTGTCTCCAATTTCTATTGTTAAATACATTTTCACAAAACCAATGTCATTACTAACCAAATTGGTAGAATATATTTGAGCTTGTATTTGAGTTGATGTAAATAAAAACGTAAACATTATACCCAAAATCATTAACAATTTTATTTTTCTTTTCATAAGTTTAAATTTATTTTTATCATTCATTATGTTCGTTTTTTAGGGTTTTCGATAACGGTTTGCAGCTTGGCGAAGTGGCGGATTTAGAAGTACTTACTTTCATTTTAGCACTAATGTTTATTAGAAATCCGAATGTTCAAATTAGCACTGAACCCGCCATTTTGCCAAACTGCTTGTTATGGGCAGTGCTTTTTTTTAGTTGTTGAGTGTTTTCTCGTCAAAATTGATTGTCTTTAACCACTTTTTGAATGGTTTCCGATGAGTTTCAATCCAAAAAGAAGTTAAATGATAATTGCCACAAAACAATTCTTTCTTATAATATCGGTCATATCCTAATTCATCTTTAATATTTTCTCCACTTTTTCTTAAAACTTCAAATCGTTGATTGAAAACTGATTTTGAGTATTCTGCTGTTTGTAGCTTAGTAATTTCATCTTCGGTTATTAGATTTTGTTCAAATGCTTTTCTAAAACATTCTTGAACAAATTCGCCAATTTTCATCTTTTTCCTTCTGACACCTGATTTAGTAACAATATTTATTTCTTCTTTCGTTTCCGACAATGAAGAGTTTTCAGATAACATAAGGTCTATCTTAGCAATTATTTCTGTTACATTTTGTGTTTGCTTTCTTTTTTGGTATTCTGCTTTTAACTTTTTAAGTACTTGTTTACGACAACTTATTGTTAATGGCGGGTAAAACAGAATAGTATCGTTAATCTCCTCATCTGTAATATCATCGGCAGTTTCTATTCCGTCAACTAAATTTTCGATTATCGCATCTTGCAGCTGCGGATTGTTTGTTTTTTTGCTACTTTTTAATTGAAGATAAGCAATAAATGCAGCAGCAAGAGTAACTAATACTCCAATAAGACTTAATAAAATTTCTATTTTCATTTTTTAATAGTTGTTTATTTGCTTCCTTCGTTTTTTGCAACAACTGATACATTTTTAGCACTT
>JALOAQ010000118.1 GCA_023228725.1 Bacteroidales bacterium
GATGGTCAACATTACTTAGAAGATGTTGAAAAACTTTATTTGAAAATTTTAGAAACAGACGCAGACATGATTATCGGATCTAGAAAAGGGAGTAAATCGAGTAGCTTATCAAGAGGTATTGGCAAAACTATAATAAGAACTGTTGCAAAAATGCTAATGAAAGTGCCTGTTTATGATATTAATTCAGGTATGAAAATTTACAATACAGAATTAGCAAAAAACTACTTATCTTTAACTCCCAACACAATGTCGTATAGCGATATTATTGCTTTAATATTTATTAACAACCAACATTTAGTGATAGAAGAACCAATTAAAATTAAAGAAAGATTAGCAGGAAAAAGTACTATTTCTATAGAAACAGCATTTCAAACCCTAATGGAAATTATAAATATAGTAATATTGTTTAATCCTTTAAAAATTTTTATACCACTCTCCATAATTTCTATAATTGCTTCATTAATTCATGGCATTCCTATACTTATTGCAGGCAGAGGACTTTCAGTTGGTAGTTTACTAGGCTTAGTAGCCGGAATATTATTCTTTTTACTTGGACTAATAGCTGAACAATTATCATGGCTTAGAAAAAGTTCTGCCAAAAACTTATAATAAAAAATCAAATTATATAAAAAAACGAATTATTATTTTTTATTTTCAAATGCAAGCTTAAGGTTATTATTTGCTAAAGTAAAATTAGCATCAATTTGCAAAGCTTTTTCACAAGCCTCAATAGCTTTATCCCACTCTCCTAAAGCATTATAGGCAGAACAAATATTATTATAAGCCAAAGCATAATCAGGTTTTAGTTCTAAAGACTTATAACAGGCTTCAATACATTTATAAAACTCGCCAAGATTATAATATTCTAAACTCAAATTCAAATACTTTTCCGCACTTGGCTCAAGGTTTGCAGTTTGTTCAGCTAATTGAAGTTTTGTTAAACTTTGAGAATAATCAAAATTTTTATAAACTAAAGAATATTCATCACCCGGATAAATATCTAATGTTTTATTTACTAAAATTAACAATTCATCTATCTTATTCAACTCAAAATAAATATCATATAAAAGATGATTGTTTTGCAAATAATACGGGCTTAATTTCCTAGTTTTCTCCGCTTCTAACAATGCCTCTTGAAATCTATTGTTTTCAAATAAAAATTTAGAATAATAATAATGAGAAACATATATATCCTCTCCATAATTAATTCCATTTACAAAATACTCTTCCGCAATTTGTTTATTTCCCATAGCATTATGCAAAACGCCTAAATTAGTATGCAAATAAGAATAATACGGAGTATAAATCAAAGCTCTGTTAAAATAATCTAAAGCTGTTTCATAATTAGCTTTTCTCATTTGCGTTAGACCATAATTCATTAGTCCACGCCCATTTTTCGGACTTTTAATTGTAACATCATACCATAAACTTTCATCAGAACTCCAAACTTTATTACGTTGACGTACTCCATAAGCATTAGCACTAAATACAGAAACTGTAAAAACAAGAATAAACATTTTTAAAAATAAAGAATTAAAGATTTTGGCTTCATATTTCATAAAAACATATCTAATTGCAGAAATAACAGCAAGACACAAGCCTACAAAAGGAAAAAACATTCTATGATCGTTAGTAACTTCAGATAATGGAATAATACTTGAAGTTGGCAATAATGAAAGTAAAAACCAAGATAAGCCAAACGAAATTGCTCTTGTTTGTTTATTTCTAAAAGTTTTAAAAATACAGATTATCAAAAAAACAATAAAAACATAACCAATTATAGCTCTTTCATCAAAAAAATTAGTAAAAACTTGCCAATCGGTGTCGGCAGATAAATTTAGTGGCAAGAAAAAAGCAATAAAATATCTTAAATAAACCCAAGGCTGAGTAATTAAATAATGATAAACAGAATTCCCACCTGGGGTAAAACTTTCTGTTTGCATTTTTATGCTTAAATAAGCTAAACTCAAACATACAATCAAAGATGGCAAAATTTTTATAAAAGACTTTTTTAATGCAGTAAATATGTTTTTACTAAAAATTTTACTCTCATTTTTCATTTCTTCAAAAAATAATATATATACAAAAAGTAGTGGAGCAAACATTACAGCCTGTTCTTTACAAAGCATTCCTAAAATTATTGGGATAAGAAAAATTTGAAACTTCCGAATTTTTGGAAAATATAAATAAATAAAAAAACCAAAAATTACAAAAAAAGTAGAATACGAATCTGAACGAGAACTAATATAATTAATAGTTTCTGCGTTGGCGCTATGTAAGCCATAAAATAAACTTGTAAAAAAAGCAAAATAAATATTCAATTTATGATACCCTTTGTTATCAAGGATTTTTTTTACTACATAAAACATTAAAACTAATTGTAGTAAAAACATTAAAAACATGCTTAAATGAAAATAAAAAGGATTTAAACCTTTTGCTAAATGATAGTCTATCGCAAAAGACAAACTCACTAAGGGTCTATAAGTTTGATTATTAGGATTTGAACTAAATGTGTTTGCATCTTTAAAAAACAACTTGTAATTAGAAATGTTTTTAATGTAAATATTATTTTCAATTGTATGAACATCATCGAATGCGAAGGGATTATTAAAATGGTTTGAATAAATAATACTTACTAATCCAAGGATTACTAAAACTAATAAAACATTTATAAATTTTGAATTTGTTTTCATAATCTGGTTTGCAATAATTTTTCTTTTGCGAAAATAATATAAAAAATCTTTGCAACAAAAAAAAGAGGCTTTTGCCTCTTTAATTATTTTTTGTCTTTCAACAAATCTCTAATTTCTGTAAGAAGTATTTCTTCACTTGTTGGTTCTGGAGTTGGTTCTGGTTCAGGAGCCGCCTCTTCTTTCTTTTTAAAACTATTAATACCTTTAATAACCATAAAAATTGCAAAAGCAATAATTAAAAAGTCAATAGCAACTTGAACGAAAGCACCATAATTTAGAGTAACAGCAGGATCTTCACCAACAGCACTTTTTAATACTATGCTCAAATCTGTAAAATTTACACCACCAATAAGTAAACCTAGAGGAGGCATAATAACATCAGCAACTAATGAAGCTACAACTTTACCAAAGGCAGCACCTATGATTATACCAATGGCCATGTCAATAAGGTTTCCCTTAAGAGCAAATTCTTTAAATTCTTTTAACATAATTGTATTTTTTAAGATTAAAATTTATAAGTAAGTCCAAGTCCAATCATTTGTTTAATTTGGAGTTTTGGGCTAAAATGGTCTATTCCATCAGCGTCAACCCAATTGATATTAATATCATCATCATAAATCATTGTATAATGAATACTTGCACTAAACCAATTATTTATTTTCAACATCAAAAGATTTTCCCAGTTAACGTCAACGTTTTTTGCTTTTTCCAAATAATTAGAGAATAAATCTAGTTTGGTTGAATAAGTCATATTTTTAAGAAAATCAACTTTGTATTGAGCTTTTAAATATCCCCCAAATTCAGGTCTGAACATCTTACCAGGATCAACACCAAAAGCTCCTAAATTTGATAAATATTCATCAGTAACAAAAGTCATTTTACCAGTTAATGGCGAAATAAACAATGAAAAATTATCGCTAGGTTTATAATCCATACCTAAAGATACATTTAGATATGCAGGTGCAAAAAAGTCTGATATTTTATTAGCATCTGTAGGTTCTTTAAACCCATGATCAAATTGAGTTTTAAAACCAACCAAAGCTGCATAATACCAATGCTCAAAAGCAAACTGTCCATATTTTGATGAAAAATCAATTTTATCGTCAGTTTTATAAATTAATTGGTTCTCTCCTATTCCTTGAAATAATTTACCATAACCTAAATCCAATGTATTATCCCAAGTCATACGATTCTTTTTAAAGTTGGCAAATAAATTTACAAATGAGTTTGCTGCAACAGAGTTTTGACCTCCTGCTGACCAATTGGTAAAAGAAACTTGAGAAGCGTTTAGAGACATCATACCTCCGCTTTTCCATTTACCTTTTTCTGATTCATCTTGCGAAAACATGCTAAGATAAGAAAAACTTAAAATCAGAATTAAAATTAGAGTTTTTTTCATAATTAAAACATTTACATTAATACTATTAATTTTATTTAAATTACATTAATTTTATATAAAACAACAATCATAACAAAGTAAGATTAAAAAAGTTTAGCAAAAAAAAAACAGAATTATTTAACTCTGTCTTTTTGTACCCGGAGCCGGAATCGAACCGGCACGATTTTTAAAAATCACTGGATTTTAAGTCCAGCGCGTCTACCTATTCCGCCATCCGGGCACTCAATATTGCCCTTATAAAAAAGAGCGAGAAACGAGACTCGAACTCGCGACCCCGACCTTGGCAAGGTCGTGCTCTACCAACTGAGCTATTCTCGCAAATTGCGTTGCAAAGATAAAACAAAATTTTCCTTTCTACCAAATTTTTTAAAATATTTTTTTAGAAAAAAACGCATCTTAGTTTAAAAATCTGAAAATCAACAAATTAAAATAAAAAAAAGCCCTAAAAAGGGCTTAAAAATTATTCGTTATTCTCTTCAACTGAATCAGGAGCTATAATTTCTTCTGAATTTTCTGCTTTTGGTTTTCCTTTTAAATAATCCGGCAATTCCATTCCTGCCATTTTAAATAATTCTTCAAATGGTGGTACAGCGCCTAACATACCCGACAAAAAGTTTGCAGTTGTAGGTTTTCCATTTTGCGAACCAGCTCCCATATTATCCCAAACTGTAATTTTATCAATTTTAAGATTTTTAATAGCCTCAACTTGATGTTTAACAATTTCAGGAAGTTTATCGGCAATCATTAACAGAACGGCATCACGTGAATTATCACCTGCTGCTTTAACAATTTTATCAAAACCTTCGGCTTGTTTACTTAAAATTTCATAAATACCCTTTCCTTCGGCTTGCATTTTTAACAAAATAGCGTCTGCCTCTCCTTTTGCAAGTCTTCGTGTTTGTTCTGCAATAGCATCAGCGGCAATTTCAATTTTTTGTTTATCAATTTCGGTAGGTACAACAACATTAGCATATTGAGTTGCCTTATCTCTCAAAGCTCTATTCTCTTCGGCTATTTTTTCTGCGGAATAAGCGTCTTCTAAAGCTTTTGCACGCTTAACTTTTTCGGCCGTTATTGCTAAACGCTCTGCTTCGGCTTCTTGTTCACGTCTTAAAGCATCTGATTTTGCAATTGTAATTTTTGCCAAGTTTTCACCCTCAACAGCATTAGCGTCAGCTTCAGAAGTTTTTATACGCTCTTCGCGGTTTGCATTTGCTTCACCAATTTTAGCATAAGCAACTGCGTCTGCAACTTTTACTCTTTGCTCTTTTTCTGCTTCAGCCTGACCAATTTCTCCGTCTCTATTTTTTTCAGCCACTGATTTTTTTGCATCATTTATAGCTTTTGCTGCTGCTTCCTTTCCTAATGCAATAATATAACCAGATTCATCATTTAAGTCAGTAACGTTAACATTAATTAATTTTAAACCTATTTTTTTTAATTCGGCCTCAACATTTGACGAAACAGCTTCCAAAAACTTATCACGATTAGAATTAATTTCTTCTATATCCATTGTTGCAACAACCAAACGAAGTTGACCAAATAATATATCTTCAGCCAATTTACTAATATCTGTTTGGGTTAATCCTAACAAACGTTCTGCCGCATTTGTCATAACGCTATCTTCAGTACTAACCCCAACAGTAAAACGCGAAGGTACATCAACGCGGATATTTTGCTTTGATAAAGCACTTCTAAGATTTATTTCAATTGAAAATGGAGTTAGCTCCAAAAATTGATAATCTTGAATAACAGGCCAAATAAAAGCAGCTCCACCATGAATACATTTTGCAGTTCTATATTCTGAATCACGTTTTCCAACCTTTCCATAAATAACTAAAATTCTATCAGAAGGACAACGTTTATACCTTCTTAAAAAGGTAACAATCATTATAAAAATAAAGAAAACTGCAAAAGCAATTATTAAAATAAAATATTCTCCACCCATAATTATATAATTTATAAATTAAACAAAATATTTTTTCATACTTTTGTAACAAGCAAAACCTCACCTACTTCAACACCAACTACTTGCACTAAACTTCCTGTTTTTATTTCTTCATTTCCTTCAGTAACAGCGTCTAAAGTTTTTAA
This sequence comes from Bacteroidales bacterium, assembly GCA_023228725.1. Lineage (GTDB taxonomy): Bacteria > Bacteroidota > Bacteroidia > Bacteroidales > ML635J-15 > Bact-19. The sequence continues at coordinate 6,187 of JALOAQ010000118.1, forward strand.
GCCTTGAATATCAATTTGCACTTTTCCTCTACCGGATTTTAAAGCAGGAATTGTTAAATAAACACTTGCAGTTTTTCCAATAGAACTTTCAATTTTTGCATTGCCACTTTCTGTTAACTTGCCCATTAAATAAAATAAAGCAGCCATAATCAACATCATTAACAAACCACAAACTATGGCTATAAAAATTGTAATTCCGGGATTAAAACCCGAATGAATACAAGCAATACCTGTCCAACCAAAAATAGTAAAAAAAGCAACGAAATTTTTCAAACTAATAAATTGAAAACCAATTCCTGCATCTACATCTATGTCGCTATCTAAGTCCATATCAGTATCCATTCCAATACCAAATAAAGTTAAAATCATTTGGATAATAAAAACAGCAGAAAACGGCAGAGCAAAAAACCAAAATATTTTTTCCAAAATTTCCATTGATGCCCACCAAGTATTTATTGATAATAAAATATCCATAATTTTATTTTTCTGTAAATTTAATCCTTTTTTATAAATGTAAACAATTTTTTAGCTTATTTTTTTAAAATAAATAAATAAATTTCCATTTAATTTGCTTTAGAAAGGAAAAAGCATTAAATTAGCAAAAAATTTAATAAAAAACATAATTTTAAAAATAAAAAAATGGCTGTAAGTTATAAAGAGTTAGGATTAGTGAACACAATAGAAATGTTCAAAAAAGCAACTGAAGGCGGATATGCAATTCCTGCTTTTAATTTTAATAATATGGAGCAAATGCAAGCAATTGTTGCAGCTTGTGCAGAAACAAAATCTCCTGTTATTCTTCAAGTTTCTAGTGGTGCCAGAAAATACGCAAACCAAACTTTGCTAAGATATATGGCTCAAGGAGCAGTAGAATATGCAAAAGAACTTGGTTGGAAAAAACCACAAATTGCTCTACATTTAGACCATGGCGATAGTTTCGAACTTTGTAAAAGTTGTATAGACTTGGGTTTTTCATCGGTAATGATTGACGGTTCGCATTTACCTTACGAAGATAATATAGCTTTAACAAAAAAAGTGGTGGATTTTGCTCATCAATTTGATGTTACAGTAGAAGGAGAATTAGGTGTTTTGGCAGGCGTAGAAGACGATGTATCGGCCGAGCATAGCACTTATACAAAACCAGAAGAGGTGGTGGATTTTGTTAGCAGAACAGGAGTAGATTCCTTAGCTATATCAATTGGTACTTCGCATGGTGCAAATAAATTTACTCCTGAACAATGCACAAAAGATGAAAATGGAAAATTGCAACCTCCTCCTTTACGCTTCGATATTTTAAAAGAAATAGAAAGACAAATCCCAGGTTTTCCAATTGTTCTGCACGGGTCTTCATCTGTTCCTGAAAAATACGTTGAAACTATTAACGAAAATGGAGGTAATTTAAAAAATGCTATAGGAATTCCGGAAGACCAATTAAGAGAAGCCGCTAAATCATCTGTTTGTAAAATTAATATCGACTCTGACGGTAGATTAGCAATGACAGCAACAATCAGAAAATTCTTTAACGATAGTCCTGATAAATTTGACCCACGTCAATATTTAGGACCTGCCCGCGAAGAATTAAAAAATTTATACATGCACAAAATTAAAAATGTGCTTGGTAGTTTTGATAAAGCTTAAAATAATAAAACGGTGGTTTAATTAATTAAATCACCGTTTTTTTTAATATATTTAAAATATGTATTTATTTGCAGATAGTGGCTCCACAAAAACTCATTGGCTAATCACTGATTTTGAATACAATATTCTAAGTGAGTTTAAAACTACTGGTCTAAATCCGTATTTTACTAATGAACACAAATTATTGCTTACTTTAAAAGAAGCTTTTCCCGAAAAATTTGACCCACTAAAAGTCGAAAAACTTTATTTTTATGGTTCGGGTTGCTCTATAGAGGAAAATTATTCACACTTTCGTCAAGCCTTTTTATATTTTTTCTTTAATGCAGAAATAAATATTTTTTCGGACATGCTTGGTGCTGCAAGAGCTACATTAAAAACACAAGAAGGGATTGCTGCTATTTTAGGAACAGGAGTAAATTCTTGTTATTACAATGGAAAATCTATTAAAGAAAATGCAATTTCACTAGGATTTATTCTTGGCGATGAAGGTAGCGGAGCATATATTGGAAAATTATTTGCAAAATTTTATTTAAAAAATAAATTTGACCCGGAATTAAGCAAAAAATTTTACTACGAAACCGGAGAAAATCATGCAAGTATCTTAAATGCAGTGTATAAAAATCCTAATCCAAATAAATATTTAGCTAACTTTTGCCATTTTATACACAAAAACATA
>JALOAQ010000119.1 GCA_023228725.1 Bacteroidales bacterium
TGCATAATAAGTACCCGCAGCAACTGTTAGCGGATTATTTGAACCTAAATTTGTTCCTGTTCCGCCTGGTCCGGTAAACCAAGTTAGATTAGCTCCTGTTCCAACAATTCCGTTTGCAGTAATTTGAGTTGTTTCAGAAGGACAAATAGAACTTGCTCCTGCATTTACAGAGCTTATGCCGACATTTGTTTTTTCTGTTATTGTGATTGATTTTTCAGCAGGCGAACCACAATCTCCGGTTATTCTTGCATAATAAGTACCCGCAGCAACTGTTAGCGGATTATTTGAACCTAAATTTGTTCCTGTTCCGCCTGGTCCGGTAAACCAAGTTAGATTAGCTCCTGTACCAACAATCCCGTTTGCAGTAATTTGAGTTGTTTCAGAAGGACAAATAGAACTTGCTCCTGCACTTACAGAGCTTATGCCGACATCTGTTTTTACACTAACTATTGTACTAACACATTCTGTAATTCCGCAAGTACCGGAATATCTAACATAATAAGTTGTATTTGAATTTAAAGTTTGGGGAATTACTAATGGATTTCCAGTTCCAATAAGATTGGTTCCACAATCACCTGTAAACCATTCTGTAAGTCCTCCATCGCCTGGGTTTCCACCAGAAGCAGTTAAAGTGATATTAGTTGAAACACCTGGGCAAACAAAATTTGGAGAAGCAGAAGCAGAAGTGGGTGGAGTTGGTGAAGAACTATAAATATTAAATTCAGAAATAAAATCCGTTTGACCTGTTAGTCCTTCACTAGTAGAATGAAAATATGCTCCACCACCAGGATCAATTGTAGGGATTGGGTAATCGGGATATGCCATTCCGCATTGCACCATTTTTGTTTCACATATGTCTGAATATAAGCCAAAACCACCTGAAGATGTCCAAGTTTTATTACCAAAGTAGCTTGACCAGAGCATTACGCCATTTATATTAAATTGAGACAAAACAACAGCATAATCGCTTGTTTGGGAAGATTGATTATAACTTCCTGCTAAATATTGTGTTGGAAAAGTATTAGTAGTTCTACTTGATCCTGAGATAAAAATATTATTTTTTGAATCTATGCCTAGACCAATAAGGTTGGTTCCATCGCTAGTTCCGTCTCCTCCTATAAAAGTTGCCCATTTTCTAACACCTCCATTTGAAAATTGTAAAATTACACCATCACAAACAGAACTGCTACCACTTGATAAAGTATTTTTAAAATATGCCCCTCCACCAGGATTATAAAATGGAAAGTTTGTAGCATTTGCTCTTCCTACAATTATAAGATCTCCATTAGCTGCAATTTTTAAATCTCTACAATCTTGCCATAGCATAGCACCGCTTATATATACTCCACCATATAAAGTACACCAATTTAGAGAACCATTACTAGCAAACTTAAAAATTTGAATTTTTCTTCCATTACCACATGCAACCCCATCCACATAAGCTCCGCCAGGATTTACAGTAGTGTAAGAACCACTACCAGAACCACCAATAAAAATATTATTATCCTTATCAACATCAATTGCAGTATAGTTACCATTATAAGCTGAACTATTTCCTTGACAAATATATGTACTCCATTCTAGAACTCCTGTACTTGAAAAACGATGAAGTGTTGGCACACTCGATTCTGATGATGTGTTTTTAAAATAGTGACTTCCTCCCGGATTTACTAATGGCATAGGATTCCAAGATGGAGGAGTGTATGTTTCACCAGTAACAACTAATCTGTTGTTATTATCTATAGCTATTCCACAAAGTTCTAAACCTGAACTAGATGTACCCGAAGTCTTATTAAACATTGTTGCCCACAAACGTTCACCTTCAGAAGTGAATTTTAGAATAAAATTACGGTTATTATTTTGTTCAGTCTCATAATAAGCTCCAGGCATACTTTGTAAAGGAAAAGACGGACTAGGACTTCCATAAACATAAAAAACACTTCCAATAATATATAAGTTGTCGTCTTTATCTATAACAGCACTTTGATTAGTGAATTTTACTTGTGCCGACTGGCTACTAGCGTAATATGTTGACCATACAATTTGTTTATTAGCGTTAAATTTCATTATTGTTAACTGCAAACCATTATTGCCTCCTGATTGGGCATATGAACCACCTGGACTAATAATTGGGAAAACAGTGTTGTTATAGGTATTTTGTACAATAAACATATTGCCTTTTGAATCCCAAACAGGTCTTGTATAAGTAAAAGCCGCCGAATTCTCTTTTCCATCATGAAAATAAGTTGACCAAGTTAGAGATGGATCAATAGTAATTGGCTTAGATTGGTCATATTTATTTAGCTGAAACAATATTGTGTCGTTTGATAAAACAAATTCTGCTTCAACAGGCTTTTCGCCCTGAAAACAAATAGGTTTATTTTCTACAATTTCTCCAAGTAGTATTTTAACAATAGCATTTCCTTTTACATCTAAGCTCACATTTTCTTGCCCTTTATAAAGAATTTTAATAAGAGAAGGATCTGCTCCGGCAGAAAGTTCAAAATCATACTTTAACTTGCCTGACTTTATATAAAACACTATATCAATTCCAGGATATAAATTAACATATCTAATACTTTCAAAAACAGGAACGTCCATTAACCCATCAGGGTGTTGGGGATTAAAATAATTCCGTTTTTCTAATATCTCATTTTGTCCAAAAGGAATATTAAAATTCGCATCTGGGAAGTTTATATCAATACGGTAAGCTTCTGATTTTGCCTTTATCAAATCTCCTTCAAACTCTCTATTATTTATTTGCTTCATAATTTCTTCCCATTCTTTATCTGAATACGGATTGGGAATCATTCTAGCACATATTTTATCATACTCTGAAGGCTCTATTGATTTAAAATACAATACTACTCCTTTATCTGTGAAAAAAACATTAGCCCCCGAAAGATTAGCAACAAAGTAAACGTCAGAACGAAATTTTCCGTTTTCATCAAATATTTGCCCTTTGTTTTCTTCAAAACCTTGAGTTAAGCTAAAATTAGATTCTAACTGTTCTTCTACGTCATTACTCACTTCTTTGTTGTCTAAAATTTGTGAAAATAAAAAAGTATTAAATGTAATAAATGAGAAGATAAGGATAAATAACAACTTTTTCATAGTAATTTTTTTTTAATTAAATTTAATGCTTGAATGTTTAAAAAAATATTTATTACAAATATACAAAATTATTGATTAATTACAATAGGCTAATGAAACTTTTTCTTAAATACTATTTTTTAAATTTTTTAAAATGAATTATAATAGTTGTTCCTAATAACTCCACCTCCTTAAATATTTATTAAAAAAGTTTAAAAATCCTTCATAGCGGAATACACATTCTTAATAATGAGACTGTTAAGATATTTGTTAAAAAAATTCATAAATCTTAATAGATTAGTTTTTAACCAAGTCCTTAGCTTTATTTTAATATTTTAAATGTTAAAAACTGTTAATTAAGATTTAATATCAAATAAATTTTATAGTTTTACCTCGAATTAAATAATCTTATAAAATTTTTAAATATGAGAAAAACATCAATTTTTTTATTATCATTAGTTATTTTATTTACTATGTCGTGCAAACAAAAAACTGAAAATTTATGCGATAACCCATTATTACAAGAATGGGATACGCCTTATGGAGTTCCACCTTTCGATAAAATAAAAATCGAAGATTACAAACCTGCTTTCTTGGCAGCTATGCAGGAGCAAAAAGATAATATTCAAACAATTATCGACAATCCAGAAGAAGCTAATTTTGAAAATACAATTGCTGCTTTGGAGTTTAGTGGTTTAACTTTATCAAAAGTTATAGGGGTGTTTTTCAACCTTCTTTCTTCTGATACAAATGAAGAACTTCAAAAAATTGCCCAAGAAATTTCTCCATTACTTTCAAATCATTCAGACGAAATTTCTATGAGTCCTGAACTTTTTGCGAGAATTGAAAAAGTGTATAATAATAGAGAAAACGAAAATCTTAACAAAGAACAATTAAGAGTTGTGGAATTAACTTATAAAAACTTTGTAAAAGGTGGTGCAAAACTTAATGATGAAGATAAAAAACGTTTAATGGAAATTAACGAAAGAACTTCTTTGTTGTCTCTTCAATTTGGTGATAATTTATTGGCAGAAACAAATGGATATAAACTTATTATTGATAATGAAGACGATTTAGCAGGTTTGCCAGAAGGTTTAATTGAAGCTGCAAGCATTGTTGCTGAAGAAAATGGTGAAAATGGAAAATGGATGTTTACTTTACATAATGCCAGCGTTTTACCATTTTTGCAATATTCAGATAATCGTGAATTAAGAAAAGAAATACAACAAGCTTATATTAACCGTTGCAATAACGATAACGAATATGATAATAAAGAAATTATTCTTGAATTAGTTGAGCTAAGAATTGAAAGAGCTAAGCTTTTAGGATATGAAAACCATTCTCAATATATTTTAGAAGATAATATGGCTAAAACACCTGAAGCAGTTTATGAACTTTTAAACCAAGTATGGGCACCTGCTCTTGAAGTAGCTAAACATGAGGCAGAACTTTATCGTGAAATGATGAAAAACGAAGGAATTCAGGATGATTTACAAGCTTGGGATTGGAGATATTATACCGAAAAAGTTAGAAAAGAAAAATATGATTTAGATGAGGGAGAATTGAAACCTTATTTCAAATTAGAAAATGTGAGAGATGGTGTTTTTGAAGTTTCTAATAAATTATTTGGTTTAAATTTTATTAAATCTGATAATATTCCAATTTATCACCCTGATGTTGAAGCTTACGAAGTTAAAGACGATGAGGGGGAAATGGTTGCAGTTTTATATATGGATTATTTCCCACGTCCGAGCAAAAGCGGTGGTGCTTGGATGAACGATTATCGTGGACAATATGTTTATGAAGGTAAAAATGTAATCCCAATTATTACAATTAATTGCAATTTTACAAAACCAACAAGCACAACACCTTCATTATTAACATTTGATGAGGCTGAAACTCTTTTCCACGAATTTGGACACGGCTTGCACGGAATGCTTTCAAAATGTACATATCCTTCTGTTAGTGGAACAAATGTGCCACGCGATTTTGTTGAGCTTCCTTCTCAATTAATGGAACATTGGGCATCCGAACCTGAAGTTTTAAAATCTTATGCTCGTCATTATCAAACTAATGAGCCTATTAGTGATGAATTAATTCAAAAAATGGAGGATGCTTCACATTTTAACCAAGGATTTGCAACCACAGAATTTATAGCAGCTGCTCTTTTAGATATGTATTATCATACACTTAGCGAAATGAATATCACTGATGTTTTACTTGCAGAAAAACAAGCTTTGGATAAAATTGGTTTAATTCCAGAAATTGTAGTTAGATATCGTAGTTCTTATTTCTCCCATATTTTTGGTGGTGGATATTCAAGTGGTTATTACAGCTATATTTGGAGCGAAGTCCTTGATTCTGACGTATTTGGACTTTTTAAAGAAAAAGGAATTTTCGACCCTGAAACTGCAAAATCTCTAAAAGATAATATTTATTCAAATGGTCATAAAGATGAGCCTATGACAATGTTTGTGAATTTTAGAGGCAGAGAGCCAAAAATTGACGCTTTACTTGAAGGTAGAGGATTAAAATAAAAAATATTAAACTTATTTATAGATTTTTAAAGTGCATTAGTAAAATTTATTTTCTAATGCACTTTTTCTTTATTATTTTTGGAAATTAAATTAAAAAAAATGAAACCTACACTTTTTATTTTAGCAGCTGGAATGGGTAGTCGTTATGGCGGATTAAAACAACTTGATGGACTTGGACCTAATGGCGAAACTATAATGGATTATTCTGTTTATGATGCTATAAAAGCAGGATTTGGAAAGCTTGTTTTTGTTATTCGTAAATCTTTTGAAGAAGAGTTTAGAGAAAAAATAGTTAAAAAATATGAAAATAAAATCCCTGTAAAAATTGTTTTTCAAGAATTAGATTATTTGCCTGAGGGTTTTTCGCTAAATCCAGCAAGAATAAAACCTTGGGGTACAAATCATGCTGTAATGATGGGTAAAAATGTAATTTCAGAGCCTTTTGCAGTGATAAATGCTGATGATTTTTATGGTAGAGATGGTTTTAAAGTATTAGCTGAGTATTTATCTAATTTAAAAAACTCTAAAAATAAATATTGTATGGTAGGCTACAGACTTGGAAATACATTGTCTGAAAGTGGAACTGTAGCTAGGGGAGTTTGCGAAAGCGATGAAAATAATTTACTTACTACTGTTGTTGAAAGAACTAAAGTAAAACGAAATGATGGAAAGGTGCAGTATTTAGACGAAAATGAAAAGTGGATAACAATTCCTGACAACTCGCCTGTATCAATGAATATGTGGGGATTTACACCGGATTATTTTAAATATTCTGACGAGCTTTTTGTTGATTTTTTAAAAGAAAATTCAGAAAATAATACAACCGAATTTTATATCCCCATGGTAGTAAATCATTTAATTGTTAATAAAATTTCTAGTGTAGAGGTTTTGGATACAGATGCTAAATGGTTTGGAGTTACTTATGCGGAAGATAGAAATGGAGTAGTTGAAAAATTAGCCAAATTAGTAAAAGAAGGAGAATATCCTAGCCCACTCTGGGAAATTCAAATATAAAAATAGTCTTGTTACCAAAGACTTTTGTGTTATTTCTTGAATTTAGTTAAATAAAAATAAAGAAGTGAAAAATATGAACTAAGCTATGAAGAACTTGATTTTTTAAATGATTTTGCAAAAAATTACAGATGTATATTGATAAATTAATGATTATTTATGAATTAATGATTTATTTACAATACAAAAAGTTTATTGTAAGACTAGGTTTTTTAAGAATTATCCTTGTTTATCAAAATTCCTTATTTAATATCAATTCAAATTTTTATAAAAATTATTAATTTTAAGAATAATTAAGTAATAAATGTTAATTTTGAAAAATTAAATTTCTGACGGTATGATTATTTATGAATTTATTAAATCAAGACTTATCTTCATAAGATTTTTTTATAAAAGTATTAGTGAAGAAGATTTAGAAATTCTGTTTAATACCACTCATTGGGCTATTTTTACGTATAATTGCCAAGCAATACGTTTTATTTATGCAGATAAAGAACTTAAAAAAACAAATATTCACAAATAATAAATAACTTAAAATAAATAATTATGAACAAAAGAAAAGTATTTTTAATTCAAACTCTTATGATTTTAGGAGTTTTTTTACTTAGTTTAATCAGTTGTAATACTAAAAAATCTGAGGATAGTTTCACAGATGAACGCGATGGCAATGTTTATAAAATTGTACAAATAGGCGAGCAGACTTGGATGGCAGAAAATCTAAAATATCTACCTAGTGTAGATGGTCCTACCACTGGTTCTTATACAAATCCCCATTATTATGTATATGCTTATGATGGTAATGATGTGGATAAAGCTAAATCAAGTGAAGCTTACCAAACTTATGGAGTTTTATATAATTGGACAGCAGCTTTGCAAGCTTGCCCTAGTGGTTGGCATTTGCCTAGCAACGAAGAGTGGACACAATTAACAGAATTTCTTGGCGGTGAAGGAGTTGCAGGTGGAAAATTAAAATCAACTGATAGCATTAACCAGGAAAGTCCAAATGCAGGAGCTACAAATGAATCGGGTTTTAATGCTTTGCTTGGTGGTTACCGCGATTATAACGGTGTTTTTAATTATATTAAGTCTTATGGCTTTTGGTATTCTGCCAGTGAATATAGTAGCGACTATGCTTGGTACAGATATTTGGACAATAATAATAGTAATGCATTCAAATATTACAGTAAAGAAAATGGATTATCTGTTCGTTGCATAAAAGATTAATTTTTTTAGCAGAAAAAAGCAAACACACAAAAATCTAATAATATTTCATAATATTCTAATTTATCAAGAATTATTAAATATTTTTATTTTAAATGTCGTATAAATGTCGTCTGAAAGTAGTGTAAAATACTTCTGAAATATTTGTTTTAGCTTAAAATTGAAAATAAATTTGCATAAAATTACATTTCATCAAAATGAATCAAGTAGAATTTGGGAAAGAGCTAATAAAAATAAGAAAGTCTAAAGCTTTAACACAAACTGAGCTTGCTGATAAATGTGAACTTAGTTTAAGAACAATACAAAGAATTGAATCTGGCGATGTTAAACCTAGAGCCTTTACTATAAAAAGATTATCCCAAGTTTTGGACTATAATTTTTTAGAAAAATTATCCCCAATTTCAGAAAAAGCTCAACTTAGGTATAATTTTGGAAAATGGAGTTTACAACAAGTGAAAAATCTATTTAACTTTAAAACAAATATTATGAGAAAATTAT
>JALOAQ010000120.1 GCA_023228725.1 Bacteroidales bacterium
CAATATAATTAATTCAATAATTAAAATTAAATCTTTTAGTTTTAATCAAAATGGAAATTTAGAGCAAGAGATAAACTGCAATCCTAGTTTTGAGTTCGGACTTGACACATTTAATTTAAACGCAGCTTGTTTTAAAGATGATTATTTTTTTATCCCTGATGAAAGATATGTTTATAAACTGAATTATTTGGGAGAACTATTCACAAACTTTGGCGAAAACGGCAAAATTGATGTTAAAGAAGACTATGACTTGTATATAAAGAAAGTTTTAGAAGTTGATGAGCTAAATGAACTTGTAGTGGCTGGAATTATAAAAGAAACTTGTAACTATGGACCAACCGCCAATACTTTTGTTAGTCAATTCTTTAAAAATGGAACCCCAATTTTACTTGCCCCTTGGACTATTGATGTAAATATTGAGGGAAACCTGACTATGCCTGGAGAACATGAAACTGTTATTACTATGTTTAATATCCCAGATTACCAATATGTTGTTGTAGCCGGTCCAACTGCTATAAATGCTGTTAGAAATACATTTATGATGAAATTTCTCCAGTCTCTTTTGTTGGATGTATATAATGGTAGAGGTGAATTTCGTAATTTTATAGCTATGGATTTACCTGTTGCAATTTATGAAAATTCTTTTTTTATTGGGGGTAAAAATGGAGAAATTGCAAATTTTGATCTAAATTTATTGCTTAACGAAGGCTTTGCTAACGAAGGAGTTTTTACTTTACCTGATGATATTCGCTATTTAGACATTAAAGTTCAGGGAAGTGATAAACTATTAATGGCAGGTTATGATAATACTTCAGGTACAAATAAGGCTGTTTTGGCACGATTTGCTGTTGGCACAAACTCATCTGCAAATATTGAAAATATTTCAAACTCAATTTCAATTTACCCAAACCCTGCCACCGACATTCTACATTTTAACCAAGCACAAACTTACGAGATCTTTGATATTCAAGGCAGAGTATTAAAGAAAAGTGAAGCAGAGCAAAATTCAGCAAATATTAGCGAACTTAAAAATGGGATGTATTTTATTAAAATAGAAAATAAACTTTTTAAATTTATCAAAAACTAAAATTTTTACTTTAAAATAAAAGCTGATAATTCTTTATCGGCTTTTATTGTTTCTAAGTTTCAAGATTTCCAAATTTCTTCAGAAAAAAACTCTCTGTTTCCGCCTGTTTTGTCATGATTTTTGTTTTGCTTTGCAACAAAAATCCCGCCAAAACCCCACAAATACATTGTTTTTCAAATTTGTAACTTTTTTGCTTGCCCCAAAAAGTTACAAAAAAGTCGAGATAAAACAATGCGAGTTCGTCCATCTCGACAAAAAACAATGTAATTGTTAAATATTATCCATTTAAAAATTGTTTTGCAAAATTTACCAAATATACTTTTTCACTTGCTCTTGTAATGGCGGTGTATAACCAGCGATTTAATGCGTAAATTCCTTCTTCGCTAAGTTCATCAAAATTTATATAACCATGGTCGATAAATACTGATTTCCATTGTCCACCTTGAGCTTTGTGGCAGGTTACTGCATAGGCGAATTTTACTTGTAAAGCATTGAAAAAAGGATCTTCTAATATTTTTTCTTGTCGTTTTTTACTATCGCTTATTTCAGAATAGTCTTCTTGTAATAATTGGTATAGATTTTTATAATAATCATTATCCATTGCAGCTTTTTCAGAATGTAAACTGTCTAAAATTGCTTTTGCATCAATTTCTATTTCGGGGTAATCAACAAATTGTAAACTTAAATCAATATATTTATGCCCATAAATTTCTTGAGTTCTACCTATTCTTTTTACTTCTAAAATATCGCCATTTGCAATAAAATCAATTTTTTCATTTTCAGCCAACCAAGAATAATTGTTTTTTACAACCATAATCTGATCGCCTTGGGAAATTTCTTCATCTCTCCATAAAATTCGGTTTCTAATTCCTAAATTATATTGTAATGCTGTTTTGTTTGAGCGACAAATAATTTTTGTTTCATCTTCACCATATTTTGAATAAGAAGACTCAAGCTCTTCTAATAAATCTGAACCGGTAATATATTCTACATCAGGAAGTGAAGTTTTAAGCTTTGGTAAAGAAATATTTTTGCTTTCTAAGTTTAAACGCAAATTGCTAGCATTTTCTAAAATTCCTGAATCTTGATCTTGACGAACAACCTCGCTTAAATTTGATTTATAAACTTGAAAACCGTAAGCCTCTATATAATTGTAATCCAAAGCCGGACTTAAATTTGTACCTACAGGTGGCAACTGTGCCGAATCACCAACTAAAATTAATCTACAATTATTGTCATTATAAACAAAAGCAAATAAATCATCTAAGAGTCTGCCACTTCCAAAAATTGATTCTGAAAAATCTTGGTTACTAATCATTGAAGCTTCATCAACAATGAAAATAGTATCCTTATGATTGTTAAAATTCAAATTAAATTTATTATCGCTGTTTTTTGAAGATTTTTTACGATAAATACATTTATGTATGGTAAAGGCAGGTTTTTTTGAATAACTTGACAAAACTTTTGCTGCTCTGCCGGTTGGAGCCATTAAAACAGTCTTAATTTTATTCTTATTTAACGCGTTTATAAGAGCTGAAATTAATGTGGTTTTTCCTGTGCCTGCAAAGCCTGTCAGTAAAAAAACACAATGCTTTTCCTTGCTTGTTAAAAAATTATTAAGCTCATTAATTGCAAGTGCTTGATCTTGTGTCGGAATATGGTCAATTCCTTCTAAAACCTGTTTATTTAAAAAATTTCCTATCATTTTTGAAATTAAGATTGATTTCTATTTTTTATTTTAAGAAAAATAATTTATTTTTGCAAAACTAAAATTAAAATTTTTAATAATGAATAAAATAGTTGGAATTAGTTTAAAAGTGATATTAATCGCTATCAGTGTTATTTTGGGTTATTACATTGTTGTAGGAATAAAAAAACCTATTGATTTTGAATCTGAAAAAGATAAGCGTTTTGAAATGACAAAACAAAGATTGATTGATATTAGAACAGCTCAAGTTGCTTATAGAGCTTGGCATGGTGAATTTACACCTTCTTTTGATACTTTGATAAATTTCATTAATCATGGAAATTTACGTGTCATTTTCTCAGAAGGCGAAGTCCCAGAAGATAAAACCGAAGCTCAAGCTTTAAAAGATGGTGATATTGTTAGAGATACTATTCTTGTATCTGTTAAAGATTCTTTATTTAAGCATATTAATTATGATGTGAAAAATATTGCTCACATACCTTGTGGAAATAAAGCAAAATTTACAATGGATACTGCCACAGTATTAACAGGTTCAGGTGTTATGGTTAAAGTCTTTGAAGCCCGTTCTTCTTATTGGGATATTTTGGATGGCTTGGATAAGCAATTGATAATTAATTATAATTCTAGTAAATTGCTAAGAGCTCATATAGATATATATTTGAATGGAAATATCTTAAAAGACAATCTTAGCTTACTTAATGGTAGTGGGCCTATGAATATTAAATTTTCTGCAAATAAAGGTGATAAAATTACAATAAGCTATGCCCCTGGCGCTTGGTCTCACGAAAATTTAATAAATTTGATAGGACCAGATAAAAAATATATTTTAAAAGACCATAATCCAAGTGTTATAAAACCTTGGGAGTCAAGTCCATTAGAATTAGATGGTGAATATATAATTCAATTATTAGACACTTATGGAGACGGTTGGTATGGTTCTATGGCTGTTGGTAGTTTAGTAGAAGCTAATAACAATGCCGGAAATTGGGAATAATTAAATGCAAAGCGTAAATATTGTTGATAATAATTTAAAAGATTTAAAAAAATCAAAACTAGAAATGTCCATTCTTTTTACAGAGAATGGACTTTCTTATTCTATATACCATAGAGAAGAAAATAAAATACTTAGCTTAAAATCTTTTGAATTTGAAAAAAATAAAGATTATTTTAGTCAAATTTCAAATATTATTGCAAAAATTATAGATGTTGAAAATCCATATGATTTAGTGCAGTTCGTTATTGCCCATAATGAACAAACTATTGTGCCAGACGCAATTTTTGATAAAGATAATATAAAAAAATATTGGCAATTAAATTTTGAAATAAAGCCTGATAAAGAACTCTTATCTTATTATCTAAATAGAGCTAAGTCTTTTATCATTTTTTCTCTTGAAAAGAATATAATAGAATTGATAAATAATTATAAAGCTAAAATAAATATAATTCCATCATCAGCTTACTTTGTTGAATTTAATCTTAAACGAAATAAATTAGTGAAAAATCCCGAACTAGAAAGGGTTTATGTTCAGGTTTATGAAAACTATGCAGAAATAATTTTACTGCAAAATCACAGTCTTAGATTATTTAATACATTTATTTATAAAACACAAAATGACTTATTATATCATATAATTAATTTATATGAACAATTAAAAATTTCTCAAACTAACTCAGAACTTGTGCTGTCAGGTTTTGTAGAAACTAATAGTTTACTTGTTTTAAATCTTAAAAAGTTTGTAAATTTAGTTTGTTTTGAATCGCAGAATAATGATTATAAGTACTTTTATAAGTTTCAAGATATTGCACCTCATTATTATTTTTATTCTTTTAATTTTGCATAATGAGAATAATAGGCGGAAAATATAAAGGAAAAAAATTTGAACCACCAAAAAACTTTGATGCTAGACCTACAACAGATTTTGCAAAAGAAGCTTTGTTCAATGTTTTAAATAATATTTATAATTTTGAAAATTTAGAAGTACTTGATTTATTTAGTGGCACAGGAAGTATTTCTTATGAATTTTTAAGTCGAGGAACTAAAATAATAACTGCTGTGGAAAATAATCCAAAGCATGTGGCATATATTATAAAACAGTTTGAATTATTACATGCAGAACAAGTAAATGTTATTAAAATTGACGCTTTTAAATATTTGAATAATTGTAAAAGAAAATTTGATATAATTTTTGCTGACCCTCCTTATAATGAGAAAAACATTATCGACATTTATAATTTTATCTATGAAAAAACACTACTTAAAGAAGATTCTTTATTAATTATTGAACATTCTGAAATTTATGATTTTTCTAAATTATCCAAATTTAAAGAAATGAGAAAATATGGTTCTGTGCATTTTAGCTTTTTTGAAACCTGATTTAAAATAAATTAATTATTAATTCTTTTATAAAAAGAAAAGCAATAAAACAAGATATCGCTATTTTTAATGCAATTCCAAATAATAAACCTAAAAAAGACCCAAATGCTGCTTTTAAAGATTTAGAAAATTTTCCCTTTGCATCGCTTTTTAATATATATTGTCTGTAAATAATTTCTCCAAGCAATGCACCCAAAAATGGGCCAATAAAAATGCCAATAGGAGAAAAGAATAAACCTATTATTAATCCTATCCCGCTTCCCCGGATACCCCATTTACTACCGCCAGCTTTTTTTGTTCCCCAAATAGGTATTATATAATCTAAAATTGTAATAATTATTACTGCAATTGCTAATATAATTAATGTGGTATTTGAGAAATTTGAAAATTTTGTAAAATGAAGTAATAATAAGCCTATATAACTTAGAGGTGGACCAGGTAAAACCGGAATAATACAGCCAATTAAGCCTAAAAGTATTAAAATAGCTCCTAATATAAGTAAAACTATATCCATTATTTAGTTTCCCCTTTAAGAATTTGTAAAATTAAATCGTCAATTTTTGACTTTGACATTTCAATACTTAGCCTAGTCTTATATACTTTTTTACTTCTGTTATAACTTGTTCTTGAGCAAATTATTGTAATATCCTGTAAAATTGTTTTACGAGCAATACTTATCTTATTTTCAAACTCTGTATCTTCTAAAAAAGTTTTATGATTAAATTTACTTAATATATAATTATCAACTTCTAAAGCAATATCTGTTTTTGCTATTAATAAAGCTTTTTCAGAAGATAATTGTTCATTTGTACTTGTAGCAATAGAACTAGCCCTAAAGCAATCATCTGTGCTATAATAGTTTCGGCAAAGTGTTTTGTCTATTATTGAACACGAACTTATGAGAAAAGCTAAAGTTAAATAAAGCAATATGTTTTTTTTCATTTGTTTTTAATTTTAATGCAAGATATAATTTTTTTACATTTAATTAAAATATTAAATAATATAATTTAAATTTGAATCACTACTTTATCTCATTAAAAATCTTAGTTAAAGTACTTGTATAAAATATATAAACTCTAAAATTTTGTAAGTAACTTGTATTTAAAGTTTTTAAAATTGAAATAAACAATCCATTTTTAGCTCTTCGTCTATTGTGTTTAAATAATATGAGTTTGTTTTTGTTCCAAAAGTTGTTATTAAAGTCGTGTTTATTATTTTTTTAGTTTGAGTAATTTCCTTAAAACTATTTAATTTATTTTCAATGTTTTTCGAACTATTTTTATCTAATGTATAGGTTTTGTTATAAAATTTGATTTCGCATATATTAATTATATTATCGTCTCTATCAATTATAATATCAATTTGTGCTTTATCGCTTTTCCATGCAGAATGTATTGTAAAAACTTTTCCAATACCTAAGGCATGTTTAATTTGTTGAATATGTTTTGTACAAATAGTTTCAAAAGCAAATCCCGACCAAACTTTATATGTTTGTTTAGCTGATAATTTTTGCCAAGTTCCCTTGCCTGTTGCTTTGTTTGGTTCAATAAATTTTAAGTAAAACATACAATATTCATCTGAAAGTCTAAAAAGAGAATTTCGTAATTTTTTGTTGTATGGAGTATATTGGCTTATAAATCCGGACTCTAACAGTTCGTTGAAAATATTGCTTGTATATCCCGATTGCTTTAAATTTAATTTATTTAAAATTTCTTTTTGACTTAGCCCTTTATTTGTTGCTAGTAGTCTAATTATCTTTTTATGAATTTCTGATTTGTTGAATAATGAGGTGAAAACTTCATTAAATTCATTGTGTAACATTCCGGCCTCGGCAAAGCATAAAGTATCAATATTCTGACTAACACTTTTACCTTTTTGAAGCATCTCTAAATAATATGGAATACCACCTATTGCCATATAAATTTGCAAATAATCGTATAAATGGAATTTAATATTTTTACTTTCCAAAAATAGTTTCGTTTCGTGTAGATTAAATGGCAATAACCTAATTTTTTGAGTAATTCTATTATGTAAACCACCTTTGTTCTTTATAATATCTTTAACCATATAAGAAGCTGCAGAACCGCAAACCACAACAATTAAATCATTTCGTTTTGTACAATATGAATTCCAAAAGTTTTCAAACCACATTAAAAAATTTGATCGTCTAGTTGCCATCCATGGGAACTCATCTATAAAGATTATTTTTTTCTGTTTATTTTTTATTTTATCAATATAATTACCTAAAAGAATAAAAGCCTCACGCCAGCTAGAAGGACGGGAAATTTTTGTTTTTTTGTATTGAGGTTTAGCATTTAATGTGTCAGTAAAGTTTTGTAACTGATCTTTAAGATTACCGTTATGAAGACCTATAATGTCAAAAATCATTTTATTTTTATAAACTTCTCGAATTAAATATGTTTTGCCAATTCGCCTACGACCATAAATTGCAACTAATTCTGATTTATCAGAATTTTCTAAGCTCTTTAATAATTCTATTTCAGGTTTTCTGCCAACTAACGCCATATTAATCTATTTTAACAATACTAATTTTATGGTAAAAATAATTAAAGATTATATTTTCATGCAACAAAATTAATAAATTACTACTTTAAATCCAAATAAATCCTACTTAAAGTAGTGATATAATTTTAACAAATTATTTAATCCCTTGATAATAAGGGTGATGTTGTTTTAATTTAAAATTATTCCTTAAAATTAATTTAATAAAATAACAATAGTATAACTTATTGTCTCCATCAATAATTTAAAGTTTTAGAAACAATATTTATTTGTATTTTATTATTATATCTTTACTTTATCCCCATAAAAATCTAACTTAAAGTAGTAATATAATTTTAAAAAGTAATTTAATTCCTTGATAATTAGATAGTTATTATTTTAATTTAAATAGTTACTTACAATTAATTTACTTAAATGCTACTGAATATTATTCATTATATCCTGTATAAATTATTCTCTTACTTAAAGTTTGTGGAACAAGATTTATTTGTATTTTATTATTATATTGTTACTTTATCTTCATAAAAATCATATTTAAAGTAGTTATATAATTTTAAATAATTCTTTAATTGCTTGATAATAAGGGCGATGTTGTTTTAGTTTAAAATTATTCCCTAAAATTAATTTACTAAAATAACAAATAGTATAA
>JALOAQ010000121.1 GCA_023228725.1 Bacteroidales bacterium
ATCTTATATATAAAACCTATGGATATTGATAATTTTATCAACAAATTTGAGCAAGGACTGACATTGTAACAATATAGCCTCATTGTTTACTACCCCAATAAAATTAAATCGGTTCAACTTTTAAAACTCGAACCGATTTGAGGGTGAAAAATGAAACTTTATTTAAGAATTTACGTATAACTTTAGATGGGGGTGTTGGTTTTGCGAAAAAGTGGGGGTTTTGGCGGGATTTTTGCCACTTGTTGCAAAAATCATGACAAAACGGCGGAAAATTTAACCCCAGCTCACAACCGATACTATCGGTCATTTCGAGTGAAGCTCCGCTTCACGAGAAATCTCCCTTGCAGACAGCACCGCCAACAAAAACCTTTTCCTTCGAGCATTGAGCAAAGCGAAATGCAAGAAGCCAAAATTCGTGTAAATTCGTGCAATTAGTGGTTGTCTATCTTCGAGTTTTGAGCTTAGCGAAAAACGAAGAAGCCCTTTCGACTTTATAGCCTTTCGACTTTTAACTTTTTTTGAGCAAAGCGAAATGCTCGAAGCCAAAATTCGTGTAAATTCGTGTAATTCGTGGTTGTCTCTCTTCGAGTTTTGAGCGTAGCGAAAAACGAAGAAGCTAAAATTCGTGTAAATTCGTGCAATTAGTGGTTGCCTATCTTCGAGTTTTGAGCTTAGCTCAAAACGAGAAGCCATTTCAAAGTTTTCAATTATTTTATTATTAACTTTTGCAAAACATTTTCATTTGCTGTATTAATTCTTATTATATAAATTCCTGGGCTTAATTTTTCAGAAATTTCCACAATTTTAGAACTAAAAGTATCTTGAAAACAAATTTTTCCAAATACATCGAATATTTCAATAGAAATAATATTGTTTTCAGATTGGATTTTAAAATTTCCACTTGAAGGATTTGGATAAATTTCAATACTGTTTTTAAAATTGTTTGCAATGTCTGTAACAAGTCCAACTTCTGCTATTCCTGTACTCATACAATTGTTTGCGTCAATTACTGCAACAGAATATAGACCTGCACTTAAATTTTCTAAGTACATTTCATGGGAATTATTAGACCAATTAATTTGAAAAGGTTCTGTACCTCCCGAAATTATTAAACTAATTCTTCCATCTGCATTTCCTGTACCCGATTCATTTATAATTTCAAAAGACAGACTTGGTTTTTCAAAAACTTTTATTAAATTTTCTTTTACAATTTCATCATTTCCGTTTTCGTTAGAGCAAATTAAACTTACAGAATATTCGCCGACTTGAGAATAAAAATGTTCAGGGTTTTGTTCTGTAGAACTTTGCCCATCACCAAAATTCCAGAGCCAGCTTGTTGGATTATTTGTGCTTATATCTGTAAAGTTTACTGTTAAGTTTCCACAAGCTTGAGTATTATTAGCAATAAAATTTGCTTGAGGAAGAGCTAAATTTAAGCACTCAAGCTCAGCACAATCTTCAGCTGTACAATTATTTGAATCTGTAACACTAACGCAATATAGACCGGCAGAAAGATTTTCTATTTCCTCACTTGTTTCATTATTTGACCACAGAAAAGTATAATCTTGCGTTCCGGAGATAACTTCTACTGAAGCACTTCCATCGTGTGCATTTGCAAGAGTTTCCGGTGAAGTGCTTATGTTTATTACAAGTTCCGGAAATATATTTACAAGTGCTTGAGCTGGATTTCCCCAACAATCTTCATCAGATTTAGCCCTAAAATAATATATGCCTGATTCAGAAATGCTTTGCATATTAGTTGGAAATTCAGTGCTTGTACCGTCATTTTCTATTCCTTGCCAATAAATTGTGCCGTCTTCATTGCCATTAGCGATTAAATTTGCATTTCCACCACAATAATCTCCTCCTCCGCTTATATTTATATCTTCTGGAATTGGATTAATAATTGCATTAACCGCAGTTCTCGGACTTGTGCAAGTCTCGGCTTTTACTTTCCAATTAAACCAAGAATAATAATACGTAGCCCCTTGATTACAACCGGTAATGCTAAGTAAATCAGAAATTGTGTAAGGATAGCTCACTCCTGAACTTAATCTGTATAAATTTGAATTTTCCTCAGTAATTAATTGATAATTATTTCCTGCTTCTATTTGCCAATTTAATGTTAAAGTAGTAATTGAGCTTCCAACATTTACAGAGCTTGAATACAAGACATTATTTTCAGAATCTAAAAGTTTAATGGTTTTCATTCCTGCGGAACCTGCCCTTGCCTGAACAGAAATTAAAGTCATAGCTTGATATACATCAAAATATAAAACTGCGGCAACATTTCTTGATTGTCCGCCTAGATTTGGACCAATATTTTCTTCGTTTGCCTCAATATCACTTTGAACATAATAAATACAAGAATTTGTTAATTCAGGAGTTTCAAAATTATTTCCTGTATATATTAAATTTCCTGAAAACTCATCATCATACCAATTCAAAATTCCCGTACCACTTGCAGATAAATTTAAAGAACCGGCACCACATCTGCTTGCACCAACGACTTCGGGAGCCTGTGGTCTGTTTATAGAAATTGTTTCTGATAAAGTATAAAAATCTTCACTAACTGAGTTTTGAACATATAAACTTACTGTAAATTCACCATTTTGAGTATAAATATGCAAAGGATTTTCTTCGTCAGAACTTGTGCCATCACCAAAATCCCACAAATAAGTTTCGCCGTTTTCACTTTGATTTATAAATTGAATTTCGCCAATACAAGAAGAGATTTTGTCAACTGTGAAAAAAGCAGTTGTTGCCCCGGGAATTATTACGTTTATATAATCCGGCTTAAACTCTTCAACTATACAACCATTGCTATTTATTTCTAATTTCACATCAAAACTGCCAAGAGAATTATATTGAACATTTGTAGGATTCAAATCTGTGCTTGAATGTGGTTCTGCTCCTTCGAAAGTCCAATTTACAGAAGTAAAATCTCCACTTGTTAAATTTTGAAAACTAATTTCTTCTCCAATTCCTATTGTTGTATTGCTTGTTGCAAAATCGGGTGTTGCAATATTATTAGGAATTAATTGTACGTCAAGTCTTGTTGACTGATTATTTTGCACATTTACTTCTAAAATTTTAGTTTGATAATCAGTTTTAGAAAAACTAACAGTATAATTTCCTTGATAAATAGGGCGATGATAGTTGCCATTTGGAGCAAAAGAATAAACAAAAGAATTATCAGCATCATGAGCTATAATTTCTACTTTAACGCCGTCTAAACTTTCACCTGTGCAAGCATCACTAACAATACCTCTAAACCCATAAAGTACTTGTTCTGTAAATAATAAAAATGCATCTTTATTATAATTCCAATAATCATTCAAATATTCTACTCCAAGTCTTTTAGTATCAGATATTTCCAAAGTAAATTCTCTAATATTTTTATAATAATTCATATAATCTTGACGTGTTCCGTAGGCATAATACCAATCTGCTCCGTGAGTAATTCCCGTAGAATTGTATGAGCCATTATACATAGTTCCGGGTCCATCAAAATAATTTGAAGGTGAAACAGATTTTACTTGATCTACATAAATATGACTTGCATATAAATACCAATCATTATCAGCATGTGGTTTTACTGTGCTTAACCATGTGTCCCAAGGATAATTCATGCATTCAACACCACCGTGGATATTTGCTGCCATTACAATATTATGATTATTTGCATAGTCAATCATAATTTGTGTTTCGGTTTGAATAGGTGCTTCTGTTGCTTGTCCATCAGGACGCGGAAAACTTCTATTCAAATCTGCACCTGAAAAAGAACTGTGATTATTTCTACGAGAAGAAGAAACAGAAGTTCCGTTGCTTGAATTGTAAAAAGTACCATCAGGATTTGCCAATGGGCATATATGAATTTTAGTATTATTTAAAAGCTCAGTTACTTGTGGGTCTGTGCCATAATTTGATAAAAGATAATCTGCCAAACGAAGAAGCAATACATAACCTGTCAGCTCGTCTCCGTGCATTGTGCTTGACCACCAAAACTCAGGTTCATCTTCAATTTCATTTACATTATTTGAAATTATTAAGGATTTCATGGAATATCCATCATTTGAATTTCCAATAGTTTCTAAAACACATAAATCAGGATAATTTGTTTGAAAATCTTGCATCATTTGCAAATAAACCGCATGAGTTGGATACCTATCCCAATTTGACATTTGTGCAACTGAACTAGCCATTGTTAAGGCCTTTGGAGTTTCATAATACTCATAAACAGGTTCAAAATTCAAATTATAATTTAAAAAATATTCAAATTCTGTTTGTGTAGCATAGGCATAAATATAAGAGCCTTTAAAATGGTCTATTGATAATTTTTGACTTAAATCTTGAATTACTTCAATATCGCTACATTCAAATTTAAAATAAAACTCTCCACGTTCATTTAATTTGTTTTGAGCATAATTTAGTTCATAATTTAATATTTGTGTGTAACTTGCAAAATATATTAAAATGCTTAAAATTAATAATACAGTTTTTTTCATCAATTTAGTTTTAAAATTTCACAAAAGTTTTTGTAATTGACTTGTCTTCAATATAAATTTTTATAAAATAATAGGATTTTTTTAAATCTTCAATATCAATTAAAGTGTTTGTTGAATTAATATTTTCAAAAGTTTTGATAAGCTTAGATTCTATACTTAAAATTTCTAATTTAGAAATTATTTTGTCTGACTTGATATTTAAAAATTGTGAACTTGGGTTTGGAAAAATCTCTATATTATTTTCATTATAATTTTTTATTCCTGCTAAAATAGTTAGTTGATAGGAAATTGTATCTTCTCCGCATTCACTTAAAGCCTTCAATTTAACTAAATATTCTCCTTGATTTTGATATGTATGAACCGGATTTATTTCTGTGCTTGAAGTATTATCTCCAAAATCCCAAATATAAGAGTCAGCAGCAATAGAAGTGTTTGTAAAAGATACAATATTATTTTCTATACTAAAATTAAAATCAGCTTTTACCTCTTCATTTACATAAATATTTAATGGAGTTTTTGCAGAATAACAATCAGGAAGTTTTATATTCCAATTATAAAAATAAGGATAATATTTTATTTCATCTCCCCACCACACTGTATTACTACGTTTTATAGAAATAATATTATTAATATTAAACGGATAATCTAAATTAGAAAATAATCCACTATAATCTCTAAATAGTTTAGCATCAGGATTACAACCCAATCTATAATTTTCACCTTGTGTTAATTCAAAGTCTAAAACTATTGTTTGTTCGCCATTTTCAATAAAAATTTCTTTTGAGTTTAAAACTAAACCTAGTGAATTTTTTAAATATATTGTTCTATTTCCATCTTCGTTTGCATAAACTTTTACTGAATGCAAACTGCAATTTTCAAAACAGTCAAAAACCAAATAATTATCAGAATTATCTGATACATAGGCACCTCCGGTTTGATAATTTAATTTTCCTCCATTATATTCTTCCCCGATAATAGTTTTTTGAATAAAATAGCTTGTGTTTTCATAAAGCTCAGGACTAGAAAATAAATTTCCGACATTAAATGGATTTTCATCATTTATATTTTCAAACCAAAAAACTTCACCATCTAAATTTAAGTCAATGTCTATATTACCTGAGTTTTCACAAATTACATAACTTGGTAAATTTGGAATTTCGCTTAAATTTATCTCAATAAAATTTTCTTTTTCAATAAAATCTTCTCCAAAAGAATTTTGTGCAATAAGTTTCACGGTATAAACTCCGTTTTGTGCATAAAAGTGCTCGGGCTGAAATTCTGTGGAAGTATTTCCATCGCCAAAATCCCATAAAAAACTGCTATTCTCAGAAGCTTCTGACAAATTTATAAATTCTACTTTGTGGCTACACTCACAAACTTGCTGATTTGAGTTAAAATTTGCCAAGGGGCTAGTATTATTTAGGCTAACAAGCTGAACATTAAGTATTGTTTTCTGATAATCATTAATTTCAACTTGAAAAGTTTTTGATTTATATCCTTCTGCCGAAAATCTAAGTGCATAATTTCCTTGTTTTAGCAAACGATAATAATCGCCGTGTTGGGAAAAAGAATAAACATGAGAATTTTGTTTATCGAAATCGTGAATAAAAACTTTTGCACGCAAAGGCTCTTGACTTAAAGAATCTGTAACAATTCCATTTAAGCCATAAGTAACTTGTTTTAAATAATCTATTAAAGCTTTTTTATTATAATTCCAATGTGCAGGCAAGTTTTCTGAATCTAAAAGTTTTTTTGTGCTTAACTCTAAGGTTACTTCACGGCAGTAATGATAATAATTCATATAATCTTGGCGACTTCCTGTAATAGTGTACCAAGCGTAGCCATTTGTAACCCCATTATTCAAATCTGTAAAATATCCAGAATTAGAATTTGCATGAGCATTATTTGCATATTCTTCTGAAACCATTAGCCACCAGTCATTATCTGCCGGTAAGCCAGAGTATGTGTCGAAAGGATAATTTATAAGTTCTGCTCCGCTATGAGTATTAGCCGACATAACAAATTTATGGTTTTCGGCATATTCCATAAAAGCCAAAGTTTCAGTTGCATAATCCTTATTATCAGGATGGTTGCCAGCAATAAAATCTTTGTAATTTCTATTCAAATCAATATTTTGAGCATTATATCTTGTAGAATTATTTACAGTATGATTACCTGACTTGTAGGTGCCATCAGGGTTTGCTAGTGGATTTATATAAATTTGAACTGAATTAATTAAATTTGTAATTTCTGGATTTGAAGTATAATTTTTCAATAAATAATCAATAAGTCTTAATAAAACAGCTCCGCCAATAAGCTCGTCTCCGTGCATTTGACCTGTATATAAAAATTCAGGCTCTGCTTCGTCAATATTTACATTATCAGAAATTTTTACAGCTAATAACAAACGCCCTTGAGTAGAAAAACCAATTGTATCTAGTTTGCAAATATTAGGATAATCTTGTGCGAATTTTTGCATCATTTCAACATAGACTTCATAAGTTGGATATCTGTCCCAATTTTGCATTTGCTCAATACTCGTTGCCATATTCAAAGCCCTTGAAGGATTATAATATTCTTTAACAAGTTCAAAATTTCTATTTATTTTTAAAAAATTTTCAAACTCTTTGGCATTGGCGTAAGCAAAAATATTTTCTCCATCATAATTATCAATAGATAAAATTCTTGAAAAATCTTGTAATTCTTGTTTTTTTGCTGAAAACTTAATAAAAACTTCAGCTCTGTCGTTTAAAATATTTTTCGCCCTTAGTATTTCATTGTTTTGTCCTAAAACTGTAAGACTAAAAAAGATAGTAAAAATGCTTAAAGTAAAAATTCTCATCAGAAATTGATTTATTCAAATTTCAAAGTTAAGAAATAAAACTTCTACTAGCTTAAATTATTAGAAAAAAAATAAAATCAACGTTTATTTTAATATAAGTGCCTGAAAATAAGACAAATTATGTAAAAAAAGAAGTTTTTGTGTTCGCATATGATAAAAAATTTACTGTTTTGTTACTTTTGCAACACATCTAAAACCTATTGGTCTGTTATCAACTAAGTCTTTGTTTTCCAAGGAATATTCTATTACATTATCTGTTATTCCTTGTGGCTTCCCTGATTTTTTATTAATAAGAATTGACAAAGGAGGATTGAAAGTTTTATCGGCATATAGTTCAGCTTTCTTAAAATCTTCTTTGTTAGGTAAAGAAAATTCTATTTTTTTCACTCCTTTAATTTTAAAATTATATACTTCGGTTCGCCACTTACAATAATCTATACATTGTTGGTAAGAAATTCCTATCATTGGATATTTTTCATAATTTTTCTTCATAAATTCCACATCTCTTTCAGAATATTTGTGCTTCCCATCAGAGTTTTTAGCAGAAATATATGAAAAATTATAATGCTTTTTAAAGAAAGCAGTATCAGGAATTACAGAAAGAAATTCAGGTGAATTAGCTCCAAAACGATTTTTAACAGCAAATTCATATTCTATCCAATCTATTATGGATATTTCAGAATTATCAATGTATTTTAATTCCTCATTATCAATTTGAGTCATATAAGGAATTTTTTGAGCTACAATATTACTAGTGTTTAAAAGAATGCTAAACAGTAATATTCCAATGCATGTTATCTTTTTCATAGAATTTAATTTTTAAAGTTTTTAAATATAGACTTTTTTTCTCAAA
>JALOAQ010000122.1 GCA_023228725.1 Bacteroidales bacterium
GAGTTAGCTGATTTGTTGAGAAGTATAGACGGCGTGGTATCTGTTGAAGAGTTAAGCACGACTAAATTTTTTTCCGAAAAGTATTTGATAATTTTTGAACAAAAAGTAGATGTGTTTAATGCAGATTCAAAAACTTTTCATCAAAGAGTGTTTTTAAACCACAAAAGTTTCAATTCTCCTGTTGTTTATACAACAGAAGGCTATTCGGCGGATTATGCTGCAAATAAAAATTATATAAACGAGTTGTGTTCTATTTTAAATGCAAACGAAATATGCGTCGAGCATCGCTATTTTTCCGAATCTAAGCCCGAAGATTTGGATTGGCAGTTTTTAACAACTAAAAGTGCAGCAGATGATCATCATTTTATACGAGAAGCTTTAGGAAAACTGTACAAAGGTAAATGGGTAAGTACAGGAATTAGTAAAGGCGGTCAAACTTGTCTTTTGTATCAAATGTATTATCCAAATGATGTAGATGCTTGTGTGGCATATGTGGCCCCTATTGCAAAAGCTTTGGTGGACGGAAGACATGAGCAGTTTTTAAATAATGTGGCAAGAAAAAAAGAAAGACAAAAAATTACTAATTTTCAGTTAGAAATTTTAAAAAGACGAGAGACTATATTTCCAATGTTTGAGCAATTTTGTAAAATTTCAAAACTTAGCTTTAACTTGCCATTAGAAGAAATTTATGATTATTGTGTTTTGGAATATTCTTTTGCTTTTTGGCAATGGGTAGGTGATACAGAAAGAATTCCCCTTAAAAAAGAAACAGATTCAAAACTTTTCCAACATTGGATAGCTGTATCCGGACCAGATTATTTTTCTATAGAAGGTTCAGAAGCTAGTTTGCCATTTTTTTATCAGGCAGCAAGAGAACTAGGTTATTATGGATATGAAACTACTAAGTTTGAGAAATTTTTAAAAATTAAATCTGCAAAAAACTATTTTAAAAAGATATTTTTGACTGCAGATATGAATCCTGAGTTTTATTCTCAAACCTCTATTGATTTAGAAAAATTTGTTCAAACAAAAGCTAAAAATACTATTTTAATTTATGGCGAATATGACCCATGGACAGCCGTAGCACCTGAGACTACAAACACCGCAGATGTGGTAAAATTTATAAAACCAAAAGGAACTCATTCAACAAGAATTAAAAATATGCCAAAAATCCAACATGATATGATTATTAATTTGCTTAATAGTTTTGTGGAATAAATATTTAAAAGCGAATTATTTCACTTTTTCTTTGCTTACTAAAATCAATATAGTAATTTTGCAAACTCTTAAATATTAAAATTATAATGTGGAATAAAGTAGCTCGCTTAATTTTAAGGAACAGAATAACGCTTCTAATAATTGTTGGTTTGATAACCATTTTCATGGGATATAATGCTACCCGCATTGAAATGGATTATCATTATGCTTCAATGTTATCAAAGAAAGACCCTGTTTTGTTAGATAATATAAAGTTTAAAGAAACTTTTGGAGAAGAAGGAAATGGTATTTTTATTGGCTTAGAAGACAACAATCTTTTTGAATTGAAAAAGTTTCAAGAATTGCAAAACTTATGCCTTGAATTGGAAAAAATAGAACATGTATCTAGCGTTTTAACAGTTAGTTCGGCAATTAATATTCAACAAGTAACAGTTGTTGATGAAGTTGGCAAAAACAAAAGACAGTTTGAATTTTATAATATTTTTCCAGAAAATATCCAAACCCAACAAGAACTTGATAGTTTGAAAGATGTGTTTTTCTCTTTGCCTTTTTATAAAAATCTATTATATAATGAAGATCAAAATGTGTTTTTGATGAATGTTGCTATAGATAAAGAAATAATAAATAGCAAAGATAGAATTCCGGTAGTTTTAGGAGTTGAAAAAATTATAAACAATTTTGCAAAAGAACAAAATATTAAAGTACATATTTCAGGTCTTCCTTTTATTAGAACTAAAATGATGGACTTGGTTAAAGGAGAAATTCTTTTGTTCATTGTTTTAGCCGCTCTAATTTGTGTTATAATTTTGTACTTTTATTTCCGTTCATTTAAAATTATAGGTGTAGCATTATTGGTGGTTGGAGTGAGTGTAGTTTGGGCAGTCGGATTTATGGGAATATTCGGATTTAAAATTACAATTCTTACCGGTATGATACCGCCGTTATTAATAGTTATAGGTATTCCAAATACAATATTTTTATTAAATAAATATCATGCAGAAACAAAAGCTCATGGAAATAAAATTCTAG
The DNA here is from genome assembly GCA_023228725.1 of Bacteroidales bacterium. GTDB lineage: Bacteria > Bacteroidota > Bacteroidia > Bacteroidales > ML635J-15 > Bact-19. The sequence goes on from JALOAQ010000122.1 coordinate 2,248, forward strand.
CCTTGCAAAGAGTAATTTCAAAAATTGGAAATGCCGTTTTTTTAAGCAATGCTACTACTGCCGTTGGTTTTGCAACTTTTATGATTACTAATAGCTCTATTTTAGTCGAGTTTGGAACTATTGCTTCTTTAGGAATAATTTCAACTTTTATTAATGCTTTAATAATCATTCCTTCAATCTTTAGCTTTTTAAAACCACCTGCACAAAAATATACAAAGCACTTAAATAATAAATATTTGATGAGAGTTGTTAACGTGCTTGTAGGGGTTGTAAATAATCATAGAAAAAAAGTATATACAATTATTGTTTTAGTAATTATAAGTGCCGTTTTTGGTGTTAGATTAATTAAAAAAACCGGATATATTTTAGATGATGTTTCTCAAGATTCAGAAATTTATGTTGATACTAAATTTTTAGAAAAGAATTTTGGCGGTGTTAGTCCCTTAGAAATTGCCATAGAAACTAAAGACAGTATAACAGGCTATGAAATGATTACTCAAATAGAAAAAATTGATTCTTTACAGCAAAAATTACAAAAATATCCTGAGTTATCACGGTCTTTATCTGTGGTTGACGCGTTAAAATTTTTAAATCAAGCTTACTCTACAGGAAAAGTAGATAAATACGCATTGCCTTCAAGTCCAAAAAACTACGAAATTATTTTTCAAAGATTACCTAATGGATTAGACCAAAATATTGCTAAATCTTTTATAGACAGTAGCAAAACAATTACAAGAGTAAGTTTAAATATTGAAGATATTGGTACTAACAGAATGAAAATACTTTTGCCTAAAATAAAAAAAGATGTTAATACTGTTTTTCCGGAAGGTGACTACAAAACTTTAATTACAGGTAACACAATTTTATATTTTACTGGAACTACATATTTGATAAATAATTTATTTACCAGCTTAGCTTTAGCAATTATTGTAATAGGCTTGATAATGTTTGGTTTACAGCGTTCCTTCAAAATGGTGGGAATTTCTATGATTCCAAACTTAATTCCAATGCTTGTAACAGCTTCTTTAATGGGATATTTTGGAATACCTATTAAACCAAGTACAATTTTAGTTTTTGGAATTGCCTTAGGAATTTCTGTAGATGGAACAATACATTTTATTACAAAATATCGTCAAGAATTATTTTCAAATAATTGGGATATAGGAAGTGCGGTGAAAAATGCAATTAGCGAAACCGGAATAAGCATGATGTACACTTATTCGATATTGTTTTTTGGTTTTTTAATTTTTACAGCATCAAGTTTTGGCGGGACAATTGCTCTAGGTTTTTTAATTTCTATGACTTTACTAATGGCAATGATTTGTAACTTAATATTATTGCCCTCAATGCTAATGAGCTTAGAAAAATATATTACTAAAAAAGATTTTCCTGAACCTATTATTGAAATTTATAATAAAGACGATGTGGATAATAATGAAGTAAAAATAGACGAAATTGACTAAAAGAGTAAAAATGCTTAAATGAAATAAATAATATGAAAACACTAACTCCTATACATAACTTTAAGCGAAAAATTTTAGTAACAGGGGGGGCTGGTTTTATTGCAAGCTCTCTAGCCGAAAAACTATCCCAAGATAAAGAAAACCTAGTCATTGTGCTTGACAATTTATTGACCGGAGATATAAATAAAATAACTTTCTTGTCGGATAATTTGAGATTTATCAAAGCTGATGTAAATAAATATGAAGAAATTATGGAAGTAATGCTTTCATATCAGTTTCATTATGTTTTTCATTATGCTGCTATGGTTGGAGTTTTGAGAACACAAAAAAATCCGGTCGGTGTGTTGAATGATATAAAAGGAATAGAAAATATTTGTAGATTAAGTAAAAATACTGGTGTAAGACGAGTGTTTTATGCCTCTTCATCCGAAGTTTATGGCGAACCAGTTGAATTCCCTCAAAACGTACATACCACTCCATTAAATTCTAGGCTACCATATGCAATAGTGAAAAACCTTGGAGAAGCTTTTTTACGATCTTTTAATAAAGAGTTTGGTTTGGATTTTACTATTTTTAGATTTTTTAATACATACGGAGCCAAGCAAAGTAAAGATTTTGTTATTTCTAAGTTTATTTATGCTGCTTTAAAAAATAATGATATTACAATTTATGGAGACGGCTCTCAAACTAGAACTTTCTGTTATATTGATGATAATATTGAAGCCTGTACTAAAATTGCCTATAATGATTTATTCATAAATGACGTTGTAAATATTGGCAATTCAATTGAAACTCCGATAATAGAACTTGCACAAAAAATAATAAAAATTTCTGAATCTAAATCTAAAATAATTCATTTGCCACCTCTTGCCGAGGGCGATATGACTAGAAGATGTCCGGATAATTCAAGTATGCTTGAAGTGTTAAACCGTGAACTAATTAGCTTAGAGCAAGGGATAGACAAAATTTTAAAAACCGGTCTTTTTGAAATAATAAATTCGTAATTTTAAAATGTTAAACGATAAAGAATTATTAAAAATATTTAATGAATATTTGCTGAGACAAGATTTTGGAAATACTCCTTCTAATCTGTATGACCCAATTTATTATACTTTAAAGGCAGGAGGTAAAAGAATACGCCCTATTTTATGCCTTTTGTCAACTGAGCTTTTTGGAGAAAGTTATGAATCATCATTAGATATTGCATGTGGAATTGAAATTTTTCATAATTTCACTCTTTTACACGATGATATGATGGATAAATCTGATATTAGAAGAGGAAATCCTACAGTGCATAAAAAGTGGACAGACAGTATCGCTTTATTGTCAGGAGACGCAATGTCGGTAATTGCATATAAATATATTTCAAAAGCCAAATATTTAAGTGAAACTTTAGACTTGTTTTCTGATACTGCATTAAAAATTTGTGAAGGACAACAACTTGATATGGATTATGAAAATATGTCGGATATAAGTGTGGAGGATTATTTGAAAATGATTAATCTAAAAACTGCTGTTTTTTTGGCTGCTTCTTTAAAAATTGGAGCAATTTCCGCAAACACTAATCGCGAAAATAAAAGTAATATTTATGAATTCGGAAGAAATTTAGGAATGGCTTTTCAATTACAGGACGATTATCTTGATACATATGGGGATTCTGAAAAATTTAAGAAAAATCTAGGAGGTGATATAGCTTCAAATAAAAAAACTTTTCTATTACTAAAGGCTTTAGAACTCGCAAAAGGAAATGTTTTAAACGAGTTGAAATATTGGATAGCTTTGAAAGAATTTGATAAAAATGAAAAAATAAATGCAGTAAAAAATATTTATGATGCATTAAATATTTTAAAATATTCTGAAGGAAAAATTGACTATTATATGAATGAAGCAAGTCAATACTTTGCAAAAATTAATGCAGACAAAAATAAGAAAGATATCTTATTAAACTATACAAATTCTTTAGGACAAAGAAAGTTTTAAACTTAAATACTCTTAGTTTTGCTTTTTGTATCATGTAGTTCTGCTTATGTAGTTTGAAATTTGCACATAGCATAAAAATTTAAAATATTAGTAAAATAAAACATCTATTGTTTTTTATTGTAAATATAATTTATAATTTTGTTTGCAATAAATTTAACATATATTAATACAATGAGTCAAACAGTAGGAAAAATTGTTCAGGTTATTGGTCCTGTAATTGATGTAAGTTTTGAAAAATCTGGTGGAGAACTTCCAAAAATTCATGATGCATTAGAAATTAAACGCGAAGATGGTTCTTCTTTAGTAGTTGAGTGTCAACAACATATTGGAGAATATACAGTGCGTACAATCTCTATGGCTTCGACTGACGGTCTTTATAGAGGTATGGATGTTTTTGATACAAAAAAACCTATAGTAATGCCGATAGGCGACCAGGTAAAAGGACGATTAATGAATGTCGTTGGTGAAAATATTGACGGTTTATCTTCTTTAAGTAAAGAAAATGCTTACGCTATTCATCGTGAACCTCCAAAATTCGAAGAGTTTAGTACCGAAATTGAAGTACTTTATACAGGTATTAAAGTAATCGACCTGATTGAACCATATTCTAAAGGTGGAAAAATTGGTTTGTTTGGTGGTGCTGGTGTAGGAAAAACGGTATTAATTCAAGAATTAATTAATAATATTGCTGTAGGATATGATGGCTTGTCTGTTTTTGCAGGGGTAGGAGAAAGAACTCGTGAGGGAAACGACTTACTTCGCGAAATGATTGAGGCAAATATTGTAAAATATGGAGATAAGTTTAAAGAATCTATGGAAAAAGGTTCTTGGGACTTAAATCTTGTAGATGATAAAGAAATTGAAGAATCCAAACTAGCAATGGTGTTCGGACAAATGAACGAACCTCCGGGAGCTCGTGCAAGAGTTGCTTTATCTGGACTTTCAATTGCTGAAAGCTTTAGAGATGGAGGCTCTAAAACAAGCGGTAGAGATATTCTGTTCTTTGTTGATAATATTTTTAGATTTACTCAAGCAGGCTCTGAAGTTTCTGCACTTTTAGGACGTATGCCTTCTGCTGTTGGATACCAACCAACTTTAGCAACAGAAATGGGAGAAATGCAAGAACGTATTACTTCAACAAAAACAGGCTCTATTACATCTGTTCAGGCTGTGTATGTTCCGGCTGACGACCTTACAGACCCAGCTCCAGCTACAACCTTCTCACACCTTGACGCTACAACTGTATTAAGTCGTAAAATTGCAGGGCTAGGAATTTATCCCGCCGTAGATCCCTTAGACTCGTCTTCAAGAATTTTATCAGCTGAAATTGTAGGAAAAGAACATTATGAAACCGCTCAAAAAGTAATAAATATTCTTCAAAGATATACCGAACTTCAAGATATTATCGCAATTTTAGGAATGGACGAGTTGTCTGACGAAGATAAAATTGTAGTGCATCGTGCTCGTAGAGTCCAAAGATTTTTATCTCAACCATTCCATGTGGCAGAAGCATTTACAGGCTTAAAAGGTGAATTTGTGAAAATTGAAGATACTATTAAAGGATTTAATATGATACTTGATGGTGAAGTTGATAAATATCCAGAAGCCGCTTTTAATCTTGTTGGTACAATTGAGCAAGCTATCGCTAAAGGTGAAAAAATGCTCGCTGAAACTAATTAATTATGACAGTAGAAATTATAACGCCTGAAAAAAAACTTTTTGCCGGAGAAACAACTATGATTAGATTACCCGGTTCTTTAGGCTCTTTTCAAATTTTAAATAATCACGCTCCTATAGTCTCAACTCTTGAGAAAGGAATTATTACCATTAGACAAAAAGAAAATAACGAAGAAATTAATTTTGATATCCTTAGCGGATTGGTCGAATGTAAAAAAAATAAAATCATTATTTTAGTGGAAGTTTAATTCTTTGTTTTAAACCTTTTCCTTTCTTTTTTGTCTATATACTTTTAATAATATAAAATATATGAAAATTTTATCTTTGATAATAGTTGTTTTTCTCGCTAGTTTTAGTTTTGCACAAAATCCAAGTCAAAAACCTTCTAATATGCAAGCTGACGGAAGCTTAAGTGGAATTGTCCTCGAAAAAGGCTCTAATCAAGCTGTTGAATATGCGAATATTGTTATTTATAGCAAAAAAGATTCTAGTATTGTAACTGGTGGTATTACTGATAGAAATGGACATTTTAAAATTAATAATATTAGCTATGGTAGGTTTTATGTAGAAGTTAATTTTATCGGTTATGGAAAGCATGTTATTCAAGATTTGAATATTAATCAAAATAGAAAAGATGTTAATTTAGGTAAAATATTCTTATCTGTTGATGCACATATTCTTGATGAGGTAAGTATTGAGGCTAATGTTAATCAAGTAGAATACAAATTAGATAGAAAGGTTGTAAATGTAAACCAAGATATAATTTCAGCAGGTGC
>JALOAQ010000123.1 GCA_023228725.1 Bacteroidales bacterium
TAAATGAAAAAGATTTTAGCCATAGTTCAGCATCGCAAAGATAGGTCGCCGGGGCAAAGGTTTAGATTTGAGCATTTTATTCCTATTTTAGAGAAAAATGGTTTTGAAATAATTTTTTCTAATATTATTAGCGAAAAAGATGATGCTGTTTTTTATTCTAAACGAAAATATTTTGCTAAATTTAGAATACTTATCAAGAGTTTTTTTCACCGATTAAAGGATATTAAAACTGCTAAAAATTGTGATTTAATATTTATTTATCGCGAGGCTTTTATGCTTGGAACAATATATTTTGAAAAAAAACTTGCAAAAACCAATGTCCCTATAATTTTTGATTTTGATGATTCTATTTGGCTAAACGATACAAGCGATGGAAATAGAAATTTGGCTTGGTTAAAGCGACCTGAAAAAACCGCCGAAATATGCAAACTTTCTAAATTAGTAATTGTTGGGAATAAATTTTTAGCAAATTATGCAAAAAATCACAATTCAAATGTTTTTATTTTACCTACGATTTTAAATTTAGATTATCATAATATTTCTAAACACAATTGCGACAAATCGGCTGTTTGTATAGGTTGGACAGGCACTACCACAACATTAAAACATTTTTATATGCTTATCCCTGTTTTAAAAAAAATAAAAGAAAAATATGGAAGCAAAGTATATTTTAAAGTAATTGCAAATACAAAAACTTGGGATAAAGATATTGATGTGAAATTAGTTCAATGGACAATAGAAAAAGAGATTGAGGAATTATGCGAATTTGACATAGGAATTATGCCTTTGCCAGATGATAAATGGAGTAAGGGTAAATGTGGTTTTAAGGGTTTACAGTGCATGAGTTTAGAAATTCCTGTTATTATGTCGCCTGTAGGTGTAAATACTGAAATAATTGAAGATGGTAAAAATGGTTTTTTGGCCAAAGATGAAGATAAATGGTTTGAAACTTTATCAAATTTAATAGAAAATTCAGAATTGCGAAAAACAATAGGGCAAAAAGGAAGAAAAACAGTGGAAGAAAAATATTCTTTAAGCATTTGGGAAAAAGAATTTATCAACTTGATTTATAGAACATTATAAAGTTTATTTAAAGCGATTATATAAGTAAGAAAACTTGCTTGAAAATTATATTTGATTTCTAAAAAAAATATTCTACTTTAGACAACTTAAATTTTAAGTAATGACAAAAAAGCAATTTTTAATAAGTCTAATGGTTTTTGTGATAATTCTTACAGCTGTTTTATTCTTTATTTTTAAACCCAAAAAAGCTAAGCAAGTAATAGAAAAAGAGATTATAGAAGAAATTATACCTGAAAAATTCGGAATACCATTAACAGGTTGGGAGTTATTAGAAGATACTGTAAGAAAAGGAGATTATATAGGTGGAATTTTAAATAAATACGGTATTAATTCCCAACAAATAAATGAAATTGTTAAAATGTCAAATGATACATTTAGAACAACTTTAATAAGTGTTGGAAAAACATATACAATTTTTTATGATACTATAATTGATGATATTCCACAAGCTAAGATTTTTGTTTATGAAAATTCTAAAATGAAATATACATTATATGATTTTCGTAATCCTGATACTGTTTTTATCACTAAATCTATGAAAGAAATAGATACTGTTACAAACACCGCATCTGGTATTATTGAATATTCACTTTGGCAAACAATGATTGATAATGGTTATAATTGGGACCTTGCCTTAGCTTTGTCTCAAACATTTGCTTGGACAGTTGATTTTTATTCTTTACAAAAACAAGATTGGTTTAAAATTATTTTTGATGAGTATTTTGTAGAAGACGAAAGAGTAAGCTTGGGCGAAATAAAAGCTGGTGTTTTTTATCATGGAGGAAAAGAGCTTTGGGCAATACCGTTTATGCAGGATTCTGTAACTTGTTTTTATGATAGTTTAGGCAATAGTATGAGAAAAACTTTTCTGCCAGCTCCTTTAGAATTTACCCATATTAGTTCGCGTTATTCTCATGCCCGTATGCATCCTATACATCATAAGGTAACAGAGCATTTAGCAGTAGATTTTTCTGCCCCTACTGGCACTCCTGTTTATGCTGCTTCGGATGGAACTATAATTGTTCGTACTTTTCAAACAGGAGCAGGAAATTATGTGAAAGTTCGTCATAATAGTGTTTACTCTACTGTATATATGCACTTTTCTAAATTTGGAAAATATAATGTTGGTGATAGAGTAAATCAAGGTGATATAATTGGTTATGTAGGAAGTACAGGCTGGTCAACTGGTCCGCATTTGCATTATGAAATTCATGAAAACGGGAAAAAAATAGACCCACTTAAATTTGAACCGCCACCAGCAGAACCTGTTGATTCTATTCATATGGATAGATTTAATCAAGAAAAACGCCAATGGATTGATAATGTAAATAAAATTTCGCTTCCTAACTAAGCCATTATCCAAAAAATTATTTGAACACAAACTATTACCATAATCATTCCTATTGGATAAATAGTTGCATAAGCAATTCCTGGTGCATTAGTTTTTGTCATTGAACTTGCAGCGGCTAAGCCCGGAGTACTGGTCATTCCGCCGGTTATACCACCCAAAAGTTGTAATATTTGAATTTTTAAAACATATTTTGCTAAAATAACAGCTAAAATCATTGGGATTAAAGTGATTAAAACGCCTGATAAAAATAAGCCAATTCCATTAGTTTTTAATATTTGAATAATACTAGAGCCTGCCTCTGTTCCAACACCAATTAAAAATAAGAGCAAACCAATTTGTCGTAAAATTTGTGTAGCAGCTGTTGTTAGCGAAAATACAACAGGTCCGATTTTTCTGATGCGGGATAAAATTATTGCAACTGTAATAACTCCACCAGTTAATCCTAAAGAAAAATCAAACTTTCCTAATTTTATATTTATTTGACCAAGCAAAACGCCTAAAACTATACCTAGTGCGACCGGCAAATAGTTGGCTTCATGGATTTTGTTTGCTTCGTTTCCAAGAAATGGTATTACTTTGTTTATATCTTCTTTTGTTCCGGCAATTTTAATTTTATCTCCAAATTGCAGTTTTAAATTTGAACTAACAGAAAAATCGACCCCACTACGTCTTATTCTAGTTATAATAATATTGTATTTACTTTGTAAATGAAGCTCACTAACGGTTTTTCCCAACACTTTTTTATTGGTAACAAGCACAAATTTAACATCATAATTTTCATTTAAAGCAATTCCTACTTCTGTTGGTTTGCCAATTAAATTTTGAACTTTTAATAAATCGGGTTCTGTTCCAACCGCTTTTATTATCGAGCCACTATATAAAATTGTTTGTGGATTTGGCGTAAAAGCTGTTCCATTTTGAAATACCCTAGAAATATTTGCACCTGTATTTTCTCTGATATTTAATTCAGATATTGATTTTCCAATGATTTCAGGATTTTCTACTATATAATTTCTATTAAAAACTTTTGGATATTTTTCTAAATTTTCGGCATCAAATTTTTCTTCAGCTTTTTTAATATCCATTTTAAATAATTTCGGTAAAAGTTTTATAAAAAGCACTACTCCAATAACGCCAAAAGGATAAGCTACTCCATATCCTATTGTAGCTTGGTCAGAGCTTGATATTTCTGTTATAGCTGCAAGTCCTGGAGTGCTAGTAATTCCGCCTGCAAATAAGCCACCTGTTAAAGCCGGACTATAACCTAATGCTAAACCACAAGCTAAAGCCACAGCAGCGCTAGAAACAACAATTATAATAGTAAGTATTACTAAATTTTTTCCTTCTTTTCTAAAAGTTTCAAAAAAAGAGGGTCCGGATTGAAATCCTATCGTGAAAATAAAAAGTATTAAGCCAATATTTTTTAAATCAGAGGGAATTTTTAAACCAAAATAACCAAAAGCCATGGCAACAAACAAAACGGCAGAAACATCCAAGCCTATACCTTTTATTTTTATTCCACCTATTAAAAGTCCAAGAATAATTATTAAAAATAGGGCAAAGTAAGGTGTAAAAAGAATATCCATTTGGGTTAAAAATATTTTTTGCTAAAATATAGTACCAAGCAAGCTTTTAAAATGTTTTAAAATATAATTTAAAATGTTTAAGAGTATATTTATGAACTATTCAATAGATATTTTTAATTAAAAAACACTTATTTTATTAAAATTAAAACAAAATTTATATTTTTACGTTATATTACATAAATAAAAATTTAAGACATGATATCAAGAAATTACAAAACAGAAGCAATTGTAGAAACGCCGCATAAAGTTGATGTAAGGCAGTTGTATAACAAAGATTCAGCACAAGTTATGCATATTACTTTGCAACCAGGCGAAGCATTGAAACCTCACAAAACTCCGGTTGATGTGTTTTTTTATGTTTTAGAAGGTGAGCCTAGTATTCATATTGGAGATAAAACAATTACTTTTGAAAAAGACAGTTTAATTGAAAGTCCAAAAGACATTGTGCATTATATTAGTAATCCTGGAAAAACCCAAGCTAGAATTCTTGTAGTAAAAGCACCTAAACCTACCACAAATACAAGGTTGTTATAAGGTGTTGCGTTTCATTATCCTTTATAATACAATTATTTAGCTTACAAATAAATTTTTATTTATTAACTTTTAATTAACTTTAAAAAATGGCTTATAAAAATAATCAAAACACTAAGAATAGAAAAAAAAACGAAAACAATAACGATTCTACCCCGCGTAAGGGTAAAAAGTATGGGAAAAAATATGATAAGGCATCAAAATACTTTGAAGGACCAGAATATTTAAAAAAGAAAATTTCTGAACCTAAATTTGAAAAGCCAAAGCCTAAAAACAGAAGTGTTGATGGTTTTAATGTGGAAGATATTAATGGAGTTGATACAAAATCCTTGAAATTAAAAAAGATTTCAAAACCGATTAAAAAAAACAATAAATCGACAAAATTTAAGCAACAAGAAGGAGTAAGGCTTAATAAATATATTGCTAATGCTGGAATTTGTTCAAGACGGGAGGCAGATACATTTATTAGTGCAGGTTTAGTTAGCGTAAATGGAGAAATAGTTACAGAACTAGGTGTAAAAGTTATGCCTGGTGATGAGGTTAAATTTAATGACGAAAAGATTAATCCTGAAAGGAAGGTTTATATTTTATTAAATAAGCCAAAAGATTATGTTACGACCTTAGACGATCCTGAGGGTAGACGAACTGTTATGGATTTAATTCAAAATGCTTGTAAAGAACGAGTTTATCCTGTTGGCAGATTAGATAGAAATACGACAGGACTTCTTTTGTTAACAAATGATGGAGAATTAACAAAAAAGTTAACCCATCCTTCTTACAATAAAAAGAAAATTTATCATGTAGAGCTCGACAAAGCGCTTAGTCGCGATCATTTAAACCAAATTGCACAAGGAATTGAATTAGAAGACGGTCCAATTGTTGTAGATGCAATAAGTTATGTAGATAATTTAAAAACTGAAGTCGGAATAGAGTTACATTCTGGAAAAAATAGAATTGTGCGTAGAATTATGGAGCATTTTGGTTATAATGTAAAAAGACTTGACAGGGTATATTTTGCTGGCTTAACTAAGTTGAATTTGCCCAGAGGAAGATGGAGATTTCTTAGCGACCAAGAAGTTATTAGATTAAAAACAGGAATGTACGAGTAGCTAAGTTGCTGATAATGAACTTAAAACTATAATTTGTGAAAGGCAAATAATTTTTGCTTAAATATTTTTGGTTTTTAAGTAAAAAGAATTATTTTTGCACTCGCAAAGTTTTTTGTCCGATGGTGTAACGGTAGCACTGCAGATTTTGGTTCTGCCTGTCAAGGTTCGAATCCTTGTCGGACAACAAAGCTAAATGAAAAAGATTGTAATTTATAGTGCATTTTTTTTATTTTATTAAGAGATTTATTTTTCGACCTGTTTTGTCATGATTTTTGCAAAAAGCAAAAATCCCGCCAAAACCCCACTTTTTCCATTTTGCAAAACCTAAAACCAACACCCCATTTAGATTATACGTAAATTATCAAATTAAGTTTCGTTTTTTGGCATCAAATCGGTTCGAGTTTTAAAAGTCGGAGTTTTTTGAAAAATAAAATTAAGTTTAAGTCTAAATATTAGAATTTATTAGTATATTTGTAAAAGATAATACGCAACAAACTAGCGATTTTTTCTATATATGGGAGTATAAGAAAGGGTTTGTGGGATGTATAAGTGAGTTATTGCCAATGATAGAACAACACACTGAACATAAAAACTAAAATAAAAAGTAATTCATTTTGATAAGAGAATACGAAAATAGAAATAATACAATAAATTTATCTACACAGAAAGACAGTTTCTGTAATATAAAACTAACTTTACAAAAGAATTTTAAAAATAAAAAATGACTCAAAACCAATTAGAAGATTATCTCTGGGGTGCAGCTAAGATTCTGCGAGGAATGATTGATTCGTTGGGCTTTAAGCAATACATTTTTCCTTTGCTTTTTTTTAAACGCTTCAGCGATTTGTGGAACGAAGAGTTTGAATTAGCCAAAGAAGAAAGCGGTGGCAACTTAGAATATGCTGAATTTACAGAAAACCACCGTTTTCAAATACCTGAGGGTTGCCAGTGGAAGATGTACGGAAGAAAACCGTTGATGTACTCTAAACCGCAAAATTGCTCAAACTATTTCGCAAAATTTCGCAGAGCTTTCTTTATGTTACTTGGTGTTGAACTTTGCGAAATTCTGCGGTAAATATTATAAACTAAAAAATATCGAAGTTTAGCTATGAACAATGAAATGAAACCTACTGATTTATTTAAGAGAATTGCTGGATTGCTACAGTCTGCAAGGCAAAATGTGGTACGAACCATCAACCAAACTATGGTTTACACTTATTTTGAAATAGGGCGTATGATTGTAGAAGACGAACAACAGGGACAAGAAAGAGCAGAATATGGAAAAGGAGTTTTGAAAGAGCTGTCAGTAAAACTGAGGGCAGAATTTGGGAAAGGGTTTTCTGTGCAGAACCTGGAAAACATGCGTAAATTTTATCTACTCTACGCTGTTGATACAAAATCCCAATCACTGATTAGGATTTCTGAAAATTCTAACTTTACACTAAGCTGGACGCACTATTTAGTTTTAATTAGAATTGAAAAACAGCAGGAAAGAAACTTTTATGAAATAGAAGCCCTGAACAATAACTGGAGTGTACGTGAACTTAAACGCCAGTTTGACAGCGCACTATACGAACGCCTGGCTTTAAGCCGCGATAAAAAAGGAGTAAAACAACTGGCTGAAGAAGGTCAGATTATTCAAAAACCAACCGATATTTTGAAAGACCCTTATGTTTTAGAGTTTCTCAACCTGCCTGAACAATATCAATATTCGGAAAGCGACCTTGAAACTGCCATTATTGATAAATTAGAACAGTTTCTGCTGGAACTTGGCAAAGGTTTTACTTTTGTGGCAAGGCAATTCCGGATGACAATTGATGAAAAACATTACAAAGCTGACCTTGTTTTCTTCAACCGGCTTTTAAAATGTTTTGTAGTCATTGACCTGAAAATAGGAGAGCTTACACACCAGGATATCGGGCAAATGCAGATGTATGTACACTTCCATGACAGAAATGTAAAGCTGCCCGAGGAAAACAAAACCATTGGCATTATTCTTTGCAAACAAAAAAGCAATGTGCTGGTTAAATTAACCCTGCCCGAAAATAACGACCAGATTTTTGCCAGTCGCTACCAGATGATTCTGCCCGACAAACAAACTTTTATCAAGCTCCTAAACGAAACAGAAGTATGATTTATAATAATCCAAAACTGTCCACCTATTAGAAGTTAAAAGTCTATAAAGTCGAAAGTCTATAAAGTTGAAAGTCTATAAAGTCGAAAGTGAAAAGTCGAAAGTCTATAAAGTCGAAAGTGAAAAGTCGAAAGGGCTTCTCGTTTTTCGCTTCGCTCAAAACTCGAAGAGAGACATCCACGAATTACACGAATTTTGGTTTCTTGCATTTCGCTACGCTCCCAAAAAGTAGAAAGTTTATAAAGCTAAAAGTTAAAAGCTAAATTATTTACGTGTACTGAATTTGTTGAAATATTATGCTTGTTTTGTCATGA